>NZ_BPLI01000025.1:0-4852 GCF_019656175.1 Bacillus sp. BML-BC051 | reverse complement strand
CACCAAACTATGAAGGCATATTCCTTCAAAACTAGATAACATTGCTTCATATTATATGGTTAAGTCCTCGATCTATTAGTATTCGTCAGCTCCACATGTCACCATGCTTCCACCTCGAACCTATCAACCTGATCATCTTTCAGGGATCTTACTAGCTTACGCTATGGGAAATCTCATCTTGAGGGGGGCTTCATGCTTAGATGCTTTCAGCACTTATCCCTTCCGCACATAGCTACCCAGCTATGCCCTTGGCAGAACAACTGGTACACCAGCGGTGCGTCCATCCCGGTCCTCTCGTACTAAGGACAGCTCCTCTCAAATTTCCTACGCCCACGACGGATAGGGACCGAACTGTCTCACGACGTTCTGAACCCAGCTCGCGTACCGCTTTAATGGGCGAACAGCCCAACCCTTGGGACCGACTACAGCCCCAGGATGCGATGAGCCGACATCGAGGTGCCAAACCTCCCCGTCGATGTGGACTCTTGGGGGAGATAAGCCTGTTATCCCCGGGGTAGCTTTTATCCGTTGAGCGATGGCCCTTCCATGCGGAACCACCGGATCACTAAGCCCGACTTTCGTCCCTGCTCGACTTGTAGGTCTCGCAGTCAAGCTCCCTTATGCCTTTGCACTCTACGAATGATTTCCAACCATTCTGAGGGAACCTTTGGGCGCCTCCGTTACACTTTAGGAGGCGACCGCCCCAGTCAAACTGCCCACCTGACACTGTCTCCCGGGTCGATAAGACCCGTAGGTTAGAATTTCAATACAGTCAGGGCGGTATCCCACCAGCGCCTCCACCGAAGCTAGCGCTCCGGTTTCAATGGCTCCCGCCTATCCTGTACAAACTGTACCAAAATTCAATATCAGGCTACAGTAAAGCTCCACGGGGTCTTTCCGTCCTGTCGCGGGTAACCTGCATCTTCACAGGTACTATAATTTCACCGAGTCTCTGGTTGAGACAGTGCCCAAATCGTTACACCTTTCGTGCGGGTCGGAACTTACCCGACAAGGAATTTCGCTACCTTAGGACCGTTATAGTTACGGCCGCCGTTTACTGGGGCTTCAGTTCAGAGCTTCGCTTACGCTAACCCCTCTCCTTAACCTTCCAGCACCGGGCAGGTGTCACCCCCTATACTTCGCCTTACGGCTTCGCAGAGAGCTGTGTTTTTGCTAAACAGTCGCTTGGGCCTATTCACTGCGGCTTTCCGTTAAGAAAGCACCCCTTCTCCCGAAGTTACGGGGTCATTTTGCCGAGTTCCTTAACCAGAGTTCTCTCGCACACCTTAGGATTCTCTCCTCGCCTACCTGTGTCGGTTTGCGGTACAGGCACCTTTTATCTCGCTAGAAGCTTTTCTTGGCAGCGGGGAATCAAAGACTTCGCTCCATAAGGAGCTTCCCCATCACAGCTCAGCCTTCACGATAAGCGGATTTGCCTACTTATCAGCCTAACTGCTTGGACGTGCACAACCAATCGCACGCTTCTTCTATCCTTCTGCGTCCCTCCATTGCTCAAACGATAAAGAGGTGGTACAGGAATATCAACCTGTTGTCCATCGCCTACGCCTGTCGGCCTCGGCTTAGGTCCTGACTAACCCTGAGCGGACGAGCCTTCCTCAGGAAACCTTAGGCATTCGGTGGACGGGATTCTCACCCGTCTTTCGCTACTCATACCGGCATTCTCACTTCTAAGCGCTCCACCAGTCCTTCCGGTCTGACTTCACTGCACTTAGAACGCTCCCCTACCACTGATACCATTGGTATCAATTCGCAGCTTCGGTGGTGTATTTAGCCCCGGTACATTTTCGGCGCAGAGTCACTCGACTAGTGAGCTATTACGCACTCTTTAAATGGTGGCTGCTTCTAAGCCAACATCCTAGTTGTCTAAGCAACTCCACATCCTTTTCCACTTAATACACACTTTGGGACCTTAGCTGGCGATCTGGGCTGTTTCCCTCTTGACTACGGATCTTATCACTCGCAGTCTGACTCCTAAGGATAAGTCATTGGCATTCGGAGTTTGACTGAATTCGGTAATCCGATGAGGACCCCTAGTTCAATCAGTGCTCTACCTCCAAGACTCTTACACTTAAGGCTAGCCCTAAAGCTATTTCGGGGAGAACCAGCTATCTCCAGGTTCGATTGGAATTTCTCCGCTACCCACACCTCATCCCCGCACTTTTCAACGTGCGTGGGTTCGGGCCTCCATTCAGTGTTACCTGAACTTCACCCTGGACATGGGTAGATCACCTGGTTTCGGGTCTACGACCACGTACTAAACGCCCTATTCAGACTCGCTTTCGCTGCGGCTCCGCCTCTTCAGCTTAACCTCGCACGGGATCGTAACTCGCCGGTTCATTCTACAAAAGGCACGCCATCACCCATTAACGGGCTCTGACTATTTGTAGGCACACGGTTTCAGGATCTCTTTCACTCCCCTTCCGGGGTGCTTTTCACCTTTCCCTCACGGTACTGGTTCACTATCGATCACTAGGGAGTATTTAGCCTTGGGAGATGGTCCTCCCAGATTCCGACGGAATTTCACGTGTTCCGCCGTACTCAGGATACATTCAAGAGAGAACGAAGTTTCGACTACGGGGTTGTTACCCTCTACGACGGACCTTTCCAGGTCGCTTCGTCTACCTCGTTCCTTTGTAACTCCGTATAGAATGTCCTACAACCCCAAGAGGCAAGCCTCTTGGTTTGGGCTATGTTCCGTTTCGCTCGCCGCTACTCAGGAAATCGCATTTGCTTTCTCTTCCTCCAGGTACTTAGATGTTTCAGTTCCCTGGGTCTGTCTTCCTTACCCTATGTATTCAGGTAAGGATACCATACCATTACGTATGGTGGGTTTCCCCATTCGGAAATCTTCGGATCAAAGCTTACTTACAGCTCCCCGAAGCATATCGGCGTTAGTCCCGTCCTTCATCGACTCCTAGTGTCAAGGCATCCACCGTGCGCCCTTTCTAACTTAACCAAACTAAAATTAAAAAAATATGAGCTACACTGTTATCTAGTTTTCAAAGAACATACAAAACGAAACACGGAAACTTATATTGATGAACAGCGTTCATCAATTCTCCATAGAAAGGAGGTGATCCAGCCGCACCTTCCGATACGGCTACCTTGTTACGACTTCACCCCAATCATCTGTCCCACCTTAGGCGGCTGGCTCCAAAAAGGTTACCCCACCGACTTCGGGTGTTACAAACTCTCGTGGTGTGACGGGCGGTGTGTACAAGGCCCGGGAACGTATTCACCGCGGCATGCTGATCCGCGATTACTAGCGATTCCAGCTTCATGTAGGCGAGTTGCAGCCTACAATCCGAACTGAGAACGGTTTTATGAGATTAGCTCCACCTCGCGGTCTTGCAGCTCTTTGTACCGTCCATTGTAGCACGTGTGTAGCCCAGGTCATAAGGGGCATGATGATTTGACGTCATCCCCACCTTCCTCCGGTTTGTCACCGGCAGTCACCTTAGAGTGCCCAACTTAATGATGGCAACTAAGATCAAGGGTTGCGCTCGTTGCGGGACTTAACCCAACATCTCACGACACGAGCTGACGACAACCATGCACCACCTGTCACTCTGCTCCCGAAGGAGAAGCCCTATCTCTAGGGTTTTCAGAGGATGTCAAGACCTGGTAAGGTTCTTCGCGTTGCTTCGAATTAAACCACATGCTCCACCGCTTGTGCGGGCCCCCGTCAATTCCTTTGAGTTTCAGCCTTGCGGCCGTACTCCCCAGGCGGAGTGCTTAATGCGTTAACTTCAGCACTAAAGGGCGGAAACCCTCTAACACTTAGCACTCATCGTTTACGGCGTGGACTACCAGGGTATCTAATCCTGTTTGCTCCCCACGCTTTCGCGCCTCAGTGTCAGTTACAGACCAGAAAGTCGCCTTCGCCACTGGTGTTCCTCCATATCTCTACGCATTTCACCGCTACACATGGAATTCCACTTTCCTCTTCTGCACTCAAGTCTCCCAGTTTCCAATGACCCTCCACGGTTGAGCCGTGGGCTTTCACATCAGACTTAAGAAACCACCTGCGCGCGCTTTACGCCCAATAATTCCGGATAACGCTTGCCACCTACGTATTACCGCGGCTGCTGGCACGTAGTTAGCCGTGGCTTTCTGGTTAGGTACCGTCAAGGTGCCAGCTTATTCAACTAGCACTTGTTCTTCCCTAACAACAGAGTTTTACGACCCGAAAGCCTTCATCACTCACGCGGCGTTGCTCCGTCAGACTTTCGTCCATTGCGGAAGATTCCCTACTGCTGCCTCCCGTAGGAGTCTGGGCCGTGTCTCAGTCCCAGTGTGGCCGATCACCCTCTCAGGTCGGCTACGCATCGTTGCCTTGGTGAGCCGTTACCTCACCAACTAGCTAATGCGACGCGGGTCCATCCATAAGTGACAGCCGAAGCCGCCTTTCAATTTCGAACCATGCAGTTCAAAATATTATCCGGTATTAGCCCCGGTTTCCCGGAGTTATCCCAGTCTTATGGGCAGGTTACCCACGTGTTACTCACCCGTCCGCCGCTAACTTCTTGAGAGCAAGCTCTCAATCCATTCGCTCGACTTGCATGTATTAGGCACGCCGCCAGCGTTCATCCTGAGCCAGGATCAAACTCTCCAATAAAGTTAGTTTGTCTAGCATCTAAAAATAAAAATTGACGTTTCACGTTGTTTGTTTCGTTCAGTTTTCAAAGAACTACTTGGTCGCTCATTTGCGACTTCCTTATGTTAACATCTTCGTTAGTTAATGTCAACTAAGTTTTTCATTTTGTTTTTCGCTTTCGATGTTACTGTCATGTTTCGCCTTGTTTTATATTACACCTCTATTTAACACTAG
>NZ_BPLI01000024.1:0-54988 GCF_019656175.1 Bacillus sp. BML-BC051 | reverse complement strand
CACCTCATGAATGCAGCGAAAGCAAAGAAGTTAGGTAGAGGTCGGGCTGCCCATTAAAGTCCGATTGGTTCAACTAATAATCAGTGGGGGATGAAGAAAATCCCCATTTATTAAAGTTTCACTTTATAGCAATTATATGAAATGTTGAAAGGTCATCTTAGTATGTATAATGACACGCCAATAA
Source organism: Bacillus sp. BML-BC051 (assembly GCF_019656175.1). Taxonomy (NCBI): domain Bacteria; kingdom Bacillati; phylum Bacillota; class Bacilli; order Caryophanales; family Bacillaceae; genus Bacillus; species Bacillus sp. BML-BC051. The sequence goes on along the minus strand of NZ_BPLI01000024.1, from coordinate 54,804 downwards.
ATACGAATGTTAAATTAGAAGTATTTAATAAAAAGCTGATAAATAGTTTTTGTAAGAAAAAAGCCACCCCTTTGAAAGAGATAGCTTCATGAATTCATCCTATGAATAAGTATATCAACATTAATAAGTATAATGTTCGAATTCGTGATATGTTTTGTGGATTATAATAGAATTAGTCTTTTGTTTTTTATTGATACAGTATTGTAATTAAGTAAACAAACTTAATAATGTATATCCAATTAATCCTAAAATAATGATAGGAACCATCATTAAGAAAGAAGAAATTCGATTAGCATTAGAGCGTTCTAATACAAGAATCAAGATAATTCCGACTATCACTTCGGTATATCCAACAGGTAACATGTGACTATAGTCTTCAAAATTTAAAAGAATGTGAAGTCCATCTGTTACAAAAACTCCACTAATAAGCGCACTTCCGAATTTATGAAGTGGATTTGTAGTATCTTTCCATAAAAAACCTGCAATTCCAAAGATAGTTCCTCCTATAAATGCACATACAATCCATACAGATATAAAATAAATAGAGTGAGCTACATTTTTAATAACTATTGCATAACCATAGTAGCCTAATACCATACCGAGTAGTGCAAGGGTGCCAGAAAATATAGCTGTACGCTTAGAATAACTAAAGCTAGCTACAAAAAAGGATGGAACTAACCAAACACTTCCTAGATTAGCTAATGAATTCCAATGTCCTGGAAGTATACCTTGCCCTAATTTAGTTAGTATACCAACAATTATCCCTACTATAATCGGGATGAGAAAAATCCTTAAAAACATATTTAACTTTGTAATTTTTAATGTCCTGTCCATAAAATCAATCCTTAGATTAATATTTTCTACAAACATATAATAGCTTATTATAGGAGAGTAATCAATAAAAATTTATCGAGAAACAATAATTTGTTGTTGGGTAACGAATGGTATTTTGTTTTATAATTGGGTGAATAAAATATCAAGTACTCGTTACTCAACCAAATAGTAAATCAAATAATATATGCAAGTAATGAAACTGCCCAAAACATGTAATTCAACTTAGTATAAATCTCTCGTATTTTCATGAAATGATTTATGATAAAAAAGAAACGAAAAGGGATTGATATAGTTTCCTCCTGTTTTTATTAATAATTTATTAGAAGGAGGGCTTTTTTGCTAGTTGTGAATGTTAGGGGGATTGTAATGGATATTCGTAAAATGAAATATTTCATAACAGTGGCAGAAGAATTAAACTTTAGTCGTGCGGCGGAACGTCTTATGATGGCACAACCTCCTTTAAGCCAAGAAATTCGTAAATTAGAAGATGAATTAGGGGTCCAACTTTTTCATCGAACAAAAAGAATGGTTGAGCTTACCGATGCTGGGAAAATATTTTTAGAAGGTGCGCGACAAACGCTGCTTCAAGTAGAAAGAACTATTAAAGAAACTCTGCTTGTAGAGGAAGGAAAAATCGGGTATTTAATCATCGGTTTTGTCGATTCTACAGAAACGGTTATAAACATATTAAAAACCTTTCGAGAACGGTTTCCTAAAATTCAGCTTATATTACGCGAGATGACAACGGACCAGCAAATAAAAGCACTCTATGAAAAACAAATTCATATTGGATTTATTCGTTCTAAGCAGAATAATGAAATATTGTCTTCCGAAGTTTGTTCTAAAGAACGTTTAAAATTGGTTTTACATGAAGATCACCCATTAGTTTCGTTACCTAATATTCCTATTAAAGAACTAGTAGATGAACCATTTGTTTTATTTCCTCGTCATTTCGGTACTAACTTTTATGATTTGATTATTAGTTACTTTTGGGAACATGGAGTAAGTTTAAATATTGTTCAAGAAGCAATTCAAATGCAGACGATTGTAAATTTAGTTGCAGCAGGAATGGGGATTTCTGTCGTTCCATCATCGGTAGAAAGTTATAAAAAATCGGGAGTTATGTATAAAGACATTCAGGAACATACACCGGAGATAAACTTATACGCTGGATGGAGGCGGGATGAAAAGTCTGTCGTGCTCGAGAACTTCTTAGCAGTTGTTAGAGAGATTTATAAGACTTCACAACTTAAATTTGAAAAATAAAGGCCCATCTTGATTGGATGGGCAGTAGTGAATTTGGAAAGGTACTATATTTATTGTGAAGTCACTGATGATTTAACCTGTTTTACTTGGATCATATTCAATGAAACCTTTTAGCGCACTATCAATTTGGCCCATAATTTCAGGTGACAATGTAACATTAGAAGCAATTACATTTTCTCTTATTTGCTGCGGATTGGAAGCACCAATAATTGCAGAGGAAACAGCTGGATTTTGTAGTACCCAAGCAACTGCGAGTTGAGGTAGGGTGAGATGATTTTCTTGTGCAATAGGATTAAGTTTTTGTATTGCAGTAAGTACGTTATCATTCATCCAGCGTTGTACGAGTTTGTTAAAAAACGGTTTTCCTGCATCTGAATTAGCACGTGATTGGGCAGGGATCGGTTTACCTGGTTGATATTTTCCAGTGAGAATACCTTGTGCGAGGGGAGACCATACAACTTGACCAAGTCCTTCACGTTGACATGTAGGTATTATATCTGTTTCGATCACTCGCCATAACATCGAATATTGAGGCTGGCTAGCAATAAGAGGAATGTTCAATTCTCGGGCCAGTGCTGCACCGCGTGTAATTTGCTCCGATGTCCATTCACTTACACCTAAATAAAGGACTTTACCTTGTCTTACAAGATCTGAGAAAGCTAACATCGTTTCTTCAAGAGGAGTTGTTGTATCGAATCGATGTGCATAATAGACATCAATGTAGTCTGTATGTAGCCGTTGTAACGATGCATTACAATTTTCTATTATATGTTTTCGTGATAATCCACGATCATTTTTTCCAGGTCCGGTCGGATGGCATACTTTTGTACAAAGTTCTATACTTTCTCGGCGTATTCCTTTCAAAGAGCGACCAAGTATCTCCTCAGCAATAGTGTCCGAATAAACATCTGCAGTATCAAACGTTGTAATTCCAACATCTAATGCGGCTTTCACACATTCATTTGCAGTATCTTCATTTACTTTTCCGCCATGGTTTATCCAGTTCCCGTATGCAATCTTACTTACTGTTAACCCACTGTTTCCGAGTTTGCTAAATTCCATTGTAGAATCCCTCCTTAAAAATGATAACTTTATTATAAGAACTGAAATGTAGTATGTATAATATACAATTGATCATACAGTTATATAAAAATTATATAAGAGGGAGTGCTTAGAAAGTTATTATTAGGGAAATCTTAAAGAGTAGTACAATAAATGTAAAGTATGCTTGTTCAATTTGAAGTTAAGAAATGATAAATAGACCTAGAAGAAAGCAATCTTTATAATAGCACATATATTTGCATTTACTCATACAGTACTATCATGGTACAATATGGTTACTAACGACGGAAAGGAATGATGGGTGGACGATGATTAACTAATCTTATTTTTAAATGTTGAAATTCAATAAATTTCAATTTCTAAAAAATAGGATTAGTCTGCCCAATTTCCATACAACGGTATTGCTATTTATGTTACGCAATAGCTTATTTGGGTATAAATATTTTAACGACTAATCCTGCCAAATTTATTTGGGAGGATTTTTTTATTCTCCCTTAATGAAAGGGATCGGTATTATGAAAGAACTATTAAAATTAAATGATGTTTATGTTGAAATTAAGGAAAATATGTTGTTAGAGAAAATGAATGTGACAGTAAGACAAGGGGATGTTATTGGATTAATTGGTAAAAACGGGGCTGGTAAATCAACGTTACTTCAATTAATAAATGGGAAGATTGAACCATCAAAAGGTACTGTTGAATGGATGCAAATGAATATGACAACAGCATATGTTGAACAAGAAATAGAATCATTTGTTAGTAAGGATATAATTGCAAAAGAAGCGGAACTTCTTGCAAAATGGGGCGTGCCCACGAACGATTTTCTAACTTTAAGTGGTGGTGAAAAGCTAAAAGTTCGATTAGCAAAAGGATTTGCTGAAAACCCTAATGTATTAATATTAGACGAACCGACAAATCATCTAGATGAGATGAGTACGGAATTTCTCATAAAACAAATCAAAAATATGAAAGGTACAGTTATCGTCGTATCGCATGACCGATACTTTTTAGATGTTGTCGCAACTAGAATATGGTCAATTGAGGATAAGAAATTAATTGACCATAGCGGGAATTATACGAGCTATATGAAAGCACGTGAGCATAAAAGAATGACGCAGCAGCGTGAATATGAAAAACAACAAAAGAAGATAGAACAAGTAGAAACTCATATAAAAGAATTAAGTTCATGGTCACAAAAGGCACATGCGCAGTCTACAAAACAAGAAGGAGTGAAAGAATTTTATCGTGTAAAGGCGAAGCGAATGGACGCGCAAGTTAAATCGAAACGAAAACGTCTTGAAAAAGAGCTGGAGAAAACGAAAGTAGAACGTGTGAAAGAAGAGTATTCAGTTGAATTTTCTATTCAAGCGAGTAAAAAAGTAGGAAAACGTTTCTTAGAAGTAAAACAATTGCGGAAAGAATTTAATAATCGGATATTATTTGAAAACGTTAATTTTACAATTCAGCACGGTGAAAAGGTTGCAATTATTGGACCAAACGGTAGCGGGAAAACAACGTTACTAAAGATGATTATGGGAACAGAAACTGCTGAAGGAGAAGTATGGATTTCACCATCAGCAAACATTGGATATTTAACACAAGAAGTATTTGATTTACCGCTTGATAAAACACCAGAAGATTTATTTTATAAAGAGACATTTGAGGAGAGAGGAAAAGTCCAAAATTTAATGAGACATTTAGGGTTCCAAGCTTCTCAATGGAAAGAGCCAATTGCGTATATGAGTATGGGGGAAAGAGTGAAATGTAAGCTCATGGCTTATATTTTAGATGAAAAAGATGTACTTATTTTAGACGAACCGACGAATCACCTTGATCTACCTTCACGTGAACAGCTTGAAAATACATTAGCTGAGTATAACGGAACACTCATTATCGTTTCTCACGATCGATATTTTCTAGAGAAAACAACTAACGCGAAGCTCTTGTTTTTAAACAATACGATACAAAAACAGCTCAAAGAACCTACGAAAACTAGAGATGAAATTGAAGAGCTACGTTTAACGTTAGAAACAGAAAGACAAGAAGTATTAGGGAAATTAAGCTTTTTAACTTCTAAAGATAAAGAATATAAAGAACTAGATGAACGGTTTATGGAACTTACGAAGCAGATTAAGGCACTTTAACGTAAGGAAGGGGGAAAAAGATGGGAGAAGGGAGTTTGACTAAGTTATTTAGAATAGATTGTGGTGATATATACCTACAGGAGTTTACGGTTAAAGATGCAGAGAGTATTTATAAAATATCAAATCAACCGGAAATTGAAAAGTTTTTACCAGACTGGAAATCAACGAAAGAACAACGAGTTAATTGGGTTACAAATGATGAAATACCAGAAAACAAAGCGTTTCTTCATGCGGTGAGAACTACGACTAACATAGATGATCATATATTAAGACTAGGAATATTTAAGAAAACCACAAATGAATTTATTGGATGGTGCTGCACTGGTATGAAAGATGAGCTACCTTTACCGAACAGAGAAATTATGTATGCTGTTTCAAGTGAATATCATAATAATGGTTATGCAACGAAAGCGACAAAAGGTTTGATCGATTATTTGTTTGAAAATACAAATGTTGAAGTTCTAAACGCAATTGCTTTAATTAACAACGTACCCTCAAATAAAGTTATTGAAAAATGTGGATTTATTTATTTGGGTCAACAGACGATAGAAAATCAAATTTATAATCATTATGTATTGAGTAAATCCGAATGAATAAAAAATGCTGCTCTTTAAAGGGAGCGAGAATGCAAAAAAAGCTTAGAGCTAAAACTCTAAGCTTTTTTTGCATTCTAAAGTACTAGTTAACCATAGTAAAGTGTAGATTCTGGATGTGCCTTTCACCAAAAACAAAAGCAGCAAGTTGTAAATGCGAGAACTATTTCATAAAACATTATATCAAAAAGGAATTTGGAAAAATTTGTCGAATGTATATATCTATGAAAACACTAATTTCTTACTCAAATCATCTTACACATGAACTACTTTAGGCTTAAATAGAAGAATGTACGGCAAACGTAAAGGCAAGCGATTAGCAGTTGAGTGTTAGTGTATTTCGAATTTTCAGGATATGAAATAGTTTAAATGAGGGAGGGGAGAGCATATTATCATTTGGTTTCGTCATTTACCACAAATAAGTATGGATTTGTCAGAATGGACTCCTTTTATACAAAATAATTGGCATAGGAAACATTATATGAAGTTTGTATATGCACTTCAAATCATTATTTTTCTAATACCGTATTATTTTGGAGCAAGTTTCACCCATATTAATATTTTTTATCTCATCATCATTGGCATTTTTGTTTTCATCGTTCATGAATGTCTACACATTATTGTTATAAATAAAATGGGGGATATTAGTCTAACTTGTAGCGGAATATTTTTTTGGCTAAATACAAATGCACTCCTATCCAAAACGCGGTTTTGGATTTTTATGAGCTTACCTATAATTGTATTATCGGTCGTTCCGGCCATTATATCATCTTTTGTATCAGGAAATATTAAATCAATCTTATTATTTGTATGTTGGATAAACGCAATCATTTCTGCTTCAGATATATATAATTCATTATTAATTGCGATTAAACCGAAGAACTCAATTTTTTGTAGAGGTTATTATAAAGTGGAAGACAATAAAAAAGGGTATCTCAAAAAAATTTCAACTAAAGGCATTAGTTAAAAATATAACTTTGGGAAGGAAAAGACCGATACAGCAATCGGTCTTTTTTCGTTTTTATAATAAAGATTTGATATACAATTGTATTTCCTCCCACTATACAATTATTATAAGATAGTTATGCGTTTATTTTAGTTTGAAAATAGTTTTATTGTCAGTTTTTTTAGAAATCTTACAAGCGTGTAAGATAAATGAAAGATGAATCAATATGAGATAAAAGACAATTCATTTACACTCTATTGTGAGAAGTGCAAATGAAGGGAGAATAGAAATGGAAATTTTACATGCGAAAAATATTAGTAAAGTATATAAAGGGAAAATACCTTTTAAAGCATTAGTGGATATTGATTTATCAATTCAAGAAGGTGAATTTATAGGGATCATGGGGCCATCAGGTAGCGGGAAAACAACGTTATTAAATATGGTATCTACTATCGACTCGCCAACATCAGGTGAAATAGTAATAAATGGTACAAATCCTTTCCAGTTATCATCTGAAGATTTAGCTTTATTCCGTAGAAAACAATTAGGATTTGTATTCCAATCATTTAATTTGCTTAGTACGCTTACAGTGAAGGAAAATATCGTATTGCCGATGACATTAGATGGTGTTTCTGTGCAAGAAATGAACAAACGAGTAGAAAAAATTGCAGCGAAATTAAATATTACAGATATATTGAATAAAAGAACGTTTGAAATATCAGGGGGACAAGCTCAAAGAACAGCAATCGCTCGTGCAATTGTTCATAAGCCGCAATTATTACTTGCAGATGAACCAACCGGGAATTTAGATTCTAAATCTTCAAATGATGTAATGGAGATGTTAGATACTTTAAATAAGGAAGAAAAGGCAACGATGATGTTAGTTACACATGATCCGTATGCAGCGAGTTTTTGTAGCAGAGTTATTTTTATAAAAGATGGTCAATTATATAATGAAATTTATTGTGGTGAAAGCAGGCAAGCATTTTATCAAAAGATTATGGATGTCCTTTCTTTGTTAGGAGGGAAAAGGCATGACTTTTCGTCAATTCGCATTTAATAATATTTTTCGCAATAAGCGTATATATGCTGCTCATTTTTTAAGCAGTGCATTTTCGATTATGATTTTCTTTACGTATGCTCTTTTATTATTCCATCCTGATTTACAAGGGGAGTTAAAATCGACAAGTGCTACAATAAGTTCATTTGGTACATTAGGATTTGAAGTTTCACAAGGCTTGATTTTTGTTTTTTCATTCTTCTTTATTCTATATTCAGTGGGTTCGTTTTTAAAAACACGTAAGAAAGAATTTGGCATTTTAATGATGCAAGGTATGTCAATGAGACAGCTTAAGAAGTTATTGTTAATTGAAAATATGTTAATTGGACTTGGTTCAATTTGTATAGGGGTTCTTATTGGACTTATATTTTCTAAACTAGTTTTATTAATAAGTGCTAGTGTATTAATGATTAGTAACGGCTTACCTTTTTATATACCAGTACAGGCTGTATTATTAACAGTTTTCACGTTTCTTTTCTTATTTTTAATCGTTTCGTTAGTTACATTTAAAACGATTAAAGTAACAGAACTTGTGGAACTTATGCAAGCTGGTGAAAAGCCAAAGCCTGAACCGAAATCATCAATTTTATTATCACTTTTTTCATTATTTAGTATAGGATATGGTTATATTTTAGTATTTCGCTTTATCTCAAATTATAGTTTTATTACGCTTGGAATAGGTGTGCTCCTAGTAATTATAGGAACATACTTTTTATATACACAGTGTAGCGTATATATTTTGCACCTTGCAAAAAGGAGTGAATCTTTCTTTTTAAAGAGAACAAATATATTAACGTTTTCAGAGTTAATATATCGTATGAAGGATAATGCAACGATGTTTTTTATTGTATCTATTATTTCAGCAGTTGCTTTTACAGCAATTGGAACGACAGCTGCTCTTGGCAATAAAGATTTGGTAAGGATGACAAATCCATATACATTTCTATATATAGGGCCTGAAAAAAACAAAATGGTGGACGAACATCTTTCTATTATAAAAAAACACCTTTCAGATGCTAATATTCCCTATCGAATGGCTTCATCTTCATATATATATACAGAAAGTAACGTATATGTAATGAAGTTAAGTGAATATAACGACCTTGCAAGAGCACTCGGTTATCAACAAGAAACGATTGAAAAAGAAGATGAAATTTTACTAATTCCTGGAATGGTATCGCAGAAACAAGAATTTAAAAATGGTGACTATAAAAAGAATATTGAAATCATTCAAGGAGATTGGACAAAGACATTTCGTGTTAAAAAAGCTCTAGAAAATTTAGTTTTACCACATGATTCTAATAGTATTTATATAGCTGTTCAAGATCATATATATGATGGAATTCCTTTTAATGTTAATCAGAATGATATAGTTGTTCGAGATCGTACTTACGGATTTGTTGTAGATGATTGGTTGAAAACGAAAGAAATCTCAAACCAATTAAATAGTATATTTAGTGAAGAGGTTAAAGAAAGAGATTTCCATTTTCAAGCTCTAACATTAGATTTGTTAAGTGCAAAACAAACGAATGGATTATTACTTATGGCAAGTGTTTTAGTTGGAATCGTCTTCTTTACATTTGCTGCTAGTTTTATTTACTTCCGGTTATATACTGATTTGGATCGTGATCAACAGCAATATAAAATGATTTCGAAAATGGGATTAAGTAAACGAGAATTAAAAAAAGTTGTAACGAGACAGTTAGTATTAATGTTTTTCTTACCGATTGTTATTGCAGTGATTCATACTGTAGTTGCTTATACTGCATTACAACAATTAGTTGATTTTTCTATTTTAAATAGCTCTATCGTTATTTTAATTTCATTTATATGTATACAAGTTTTATATTTCTTTATAACACGTTGGCGTTATTTACAAAAGCTGTATAAAACTATGGAGCAATAGAGTATATCAGCTTGTAAGATTATACAAAAGCATATAAAAAAGTGAATTTAGAAAGGAATTGTGATGAAAAGAACATTAACCATTTTTATGTTAATTATAATACTTTTAATAAGCTTTAGTGCTTGCTCTAAAAATGAAAACAGACTTTCAGCCAACGGTGTATTAATTTTTGGAGACGAAAATTATACTTCACCAATTATTAATCGTTATAAGGAGATTACGAAAGAAAATGAAGTGTTTTCTGTGAAAATAGATACATTTGGAATAGGACAAGTAGTAATTTTAAATGAATCTACAGCGCAAGCGTTGATTAAAACAAAGGTTTTTCGAGAAAGAGAGAATGGATCCAAATTTAGACCTTTAGATACGTTACCTAATTTACCAAAAGAAGGATCGCTTTTGTTTGCAAGTGAAGATGAAAAAAAATTGAAAAGTATTGAATTAGAAGGAACGGAGATTGCTGTTACATACAGTAGTGATGCTTGGATAGGTAACACTCGTAAATATCCAACCCAATCGTATGTAATTGTAGCAAAAGATAGTGTGTATAAAGAAATAAAAGCAAATGAAACGAAAATGCAACTTCTCCATCTGAAAAAGTCTTTAGGTGATGAAAAACCTAAAATGTCGACAGATAATACATTGATAAATGAAAAAGTAAAAGTAGAAAAGTTAATTAAAGATCATAAAGGGGAAGTTTCATTTCAGTTTGTAACAGTAGGAGAAAAATATTAAAAAAGAGTTCGAGGTTGATAAAAACTTTATCAACCTCGAACTCTTTTTAATACCATTTAAACAACTTACATTACTTCATTTAATCGTGTCTTGTTCGTTTCTTCAATACCATTTGCATATTGAACCGAACTATCTTGAGTTTCCTTCTCTTTACGGACCTTTTGTAGCATTTCAAGTATCATCCATAAAGGAACACCTTTATCTTTTAACATCTTCCATAAATCTAATTCGTTAAATTTATGCTCAGGTTGTTTCATTTCTTTTTCAGATGAACGAATATCAAACTTGATTGGATCATTTGATTTTTTATCTTCAAGTTTACTAGAAGAGATAATATTACGCTCAAGAGAAGTAGGGGTTAATTTAGTAGGTTGAGATAGTGTATGAGTATTTATTTCAATTTGCATGCCTTTTCCTCCTCCTTAAGTAGTGAAATTGGCTTTCTTATAATTTTTAAAGCTATTTAACTTGAGGAAACTAAATCTAATTATAAATTCAAATAATAAGATTTACAAGTTGTATTGTAAATGGTAAATGCTTACTTGATTTAATATTTATCAACATTTATGTATGTTTTCTATATATACAACGTATATAAAATACTTTACATTATGTTTAAGTTAAGAACTCTTTTTTAATAGAAATATGTAAACGTTTTATTAAGGGGGGAGAAAGAATGGGGAAGTTAATTTTAAAAATATGTTTTTTCGCATTAGTGACTGTTTTTTCGTTCACAGTAAAAACAACATACGCTGAAGAGAAGCAACAAAATAATTATCCTATCATACTAGTGAATGGATTTGCTGGCTGGGGTAGAGAGGAAATGTTAGGGGTTAAATATTGGGGTGGTGTTCATGATATACAAGAAGATTTAAAAAGAAGTGGCTATATAGTACATACTGCTGCTGTTGGACCTGTTTCTAGTAACTGGGATCGCGCATGTGAGTTATATGCGCAAATTAATGGTGGTACAGTAGACTACGGTCCCGCACATTCTGAGAAACACGGACATAATCGTTTTGGCAGAACTTATAGTGGTTTTGCACCGAATTGGAGTGAAACCAATAAAATTCATTTAGTTGGGCATAGCATGGGTGGACAAACGATTAGAACATTAGTACAGCTATTAAAAGAAGGTAGCTTTGAAGAAAAAAATCATGTAAAAAATCACCCGAATACGAATATATCACCACTATTTGAGGGCAAGAAATCATATGTTCATAGTGTGACAACATTAGCAACTCCTCACAATGGCACCACACTTGCGGATGGTAGTCTTCTACTACCGTTCGTTAAAGATTTGCTCATTACAGCTGCAAGTTTTGGAGGGAATAATAATTTATCGTTATATGATTTTAAATTGGATCAATGGGGTATAAAAAAGAATGCTGGAGAGTCTTTTTTCCAATACACTGATCGTGTTGTAAATAGTTCACTTTGGAAAGATACAAAAGATATAAGTCAATGGGATTTAAGTACAGATGGTGCAAAGGAGCTTAATAATTGGGTAAAGACGCAATCAGATGTGTATTACTTATCCTATAGTGGACATGCATCACAAGCAGCACCTATAACAGGTTTACATCTACCTCATATAACGATGAATAAAGTGTTAATGGGCAATGCATTTTTCCTAGGTTCTTATGCGAGATATGAAGAAAATCGTCCATTCATTGATACTTCTTGGTGGCAAAATGACGGTGTAGTAAATACAAATTCTATGATTGCACCTTCTTATAATACTGCTGTAAATAATAATGAGGCTTTACAGATTGGAAAATGGAATCATATTGAAACGAAAGCAAATTGGGACCATCTCGATATGGTAGGACTTAGTGTTTCAGACACGTTAGGTTTTTCTAGTATTCAAGAGTTTTATAGAACAATTGCAGAAAAGCTATCAAGATTACCGAATTAGATAATAATAAAGCGCTCTCGATGGAATTCGAGGGCGCTTTATATTATATTGAAAGAGGGATATGGTAGAAAAATATGGGGGGATAGTATGAAAGTTAAAGTTGTATTATCAGGATATGGAACAGTAGGAAGAGAGTTTATAAAATTACTAAACGAAAAATATTCATATATATATGAAACATATGGGATTCAATTAATTGTAAGTGGCGTGTTAGGTAGAAATGTTGCAATACATAATGAGGATGGATTATCTATTCATCACTTATTAAAGTATGGTGGCGGTAGCTCTGCAATTGAAGAATATATTGAACAACATCCGAAGGAACGAGCAACAGATAACATAAGTGGTACTGTACTGGTGGAATCGACTGTTACAAATCTTAAAGATGGAAATCCAGGAAAGCAATATATAAAACAAGCGATTGAGAAACAGATGGATATCGTAGCAATTTCAAAAGGTGCACTCGTTACAAGCTGGAGAGAAATAAATGAAGCAGCAAAAATCGCAAATGTACGAATTCGATATAGTGGTGCAACTGCTGCCGCATTACCGACACTTGATATTGGCCAATTTAGTTTAGCTGGTTGCCATATTGAAAAAATAGAAGGAATATTAAACGGGACCACAAATTATATTCTTTCGAAAATGAATGAGGAAGGTATTACGTTTGAAGAAGCACTGAAAGAAGCACAAAGTAAAGGAATTGCTGAAACGAACCCAATATTAGATGTAAGTGGTTCTGATAGTGCATGTAAATTGTTACTTTTGACAAACAGTTTAATGGGAACAGAAAATACGCTTACCGATATACATATAAAAGGAATTGAACAGGTTACACAACAACAAATTCGAAATGCTAAGGAACATAATAAATATATTAAATTAATAGCTTCTGCATATAAGGATCAGGTTGGAAATGTGGCTCTTAATGTGGAACCGCGCGAAATAGATAAAGATCATCCGCTAGCAAATGTAAATGGGACAGAAAAAGGGATTACGTTCTTTACAGATACGATGGGGCAAGTTACTACAATTGGTGGCGCTTCTAATCCACGCGGAGCCGCAGCAGCAGCTTTAAAAGATATTATTAACTTATATCGTAATGATTTGTACCGTATTAATGAGGAGTAAAATCCACCATTGATTATTAGCCTTTATTTTATAAGACCGTACCGCCCTTTATAAAAAATACATATGTAGTGGACCTTTTGAGAATGAAATAAATATGCAAAAATAATTGCAGGGGGTAAGGAATTGTTTAAAGATTTTAAAGTTGTCAAAGATCGTCCCGTTTATATTCAATTGAAAGATTATTTGAAAAAGATGATTATGAAAGGGCATTTGCTCGGTGATCAAAAAATTCCTTCAACAAGGGAGCTAAGCGAATTACTAAGTGTGAGTAGAAATACTGTACTCGCTGCTTATGCCGATTTAGAGCAAGAAGGACTCATTTATGCAGTAAAAGGTAAAGGGAATTTTGTAGTGAAGATTGATATATCGAACACTTCGTCTGTTGAAATAGATTGGAAAAATAAACTTAATACAGTTACCTTATTAGCGGATGAATTAGATTTAATGAAACATGGTGTTCGCTGGGAAAAAGGAATGATTGTTTTTAATAGCATTGCTCCGGACGAAAAGCTATTTGATGTGGAAAATTTCAAAAGAGCTTTTCTTACTCGTATGTCCATTGAAGGGGATGTTGTATTAAACTACGGATACGCAAAAGGTTATAGACCTTTAATGAATTATCTACTTCATTATATGGAAATGAAAGGTGTAGATATTTCGAACAAAGATATTTTAATTACAAATGGATTTACAGAAGGATTGGATATTGTACTTTCCTCATTATCGAAGAAATCAGGGCGGGTTATTTGTGAGAATCCAACTCACCATGCTGCATTGAAGCTTTTCCGTTTACATGGACTTGAAGTTCACGGAATTAATATGAATGAAGATGGCATCGATACGAACGAAGTAGAAAAAAGTTTGCGTGAAAAAGAGTTTGATTTCGCATATTTAATTCCTTCCTATCATAATCCAACCGGTATTGTTACGAGTTCGGAGAAAAGAACGGAACTGATGAGATTATTCTCCAAATATAAAGTTCCTATTATAGAAGATGGATTTAATGAAGAGCTACGTTATTCAGGTTCACATTTAGCGCCATTATTAACTTTTGCTGGCGCTGGTAATAATGTAATTTATATTAGTAGCTTTTCAAAGGTACTTTTCCCGGGTTTACGTGTAGGCTGGATCATCGCAGATAAAGAACTGATTCATCATCTAGAAAGTGTAAAAAGAGCAAGAACGATTCACACATCTACGTTAGATCAAGCTGTTCTATTTCAATATTTACATGAAGGATATTTTGAAAAATATTTAAAAAAGGCAAGATCAGTTTATAAGAAAAAATATGAGTTAGCTGTTGGTGCATGTAACAAGTACATTCCGTTTCAAAGAATGACCGGTGATGGTGGCCTCCATTTATTTATAGAGTTAGAAGAAAAAATGCATGCCCGTATGCTTTTGCAAAAGTGTTATGAGCAAGGGGTTACATTTTCTCCAGGAGATGTTTTTTATTCTGATGGAGGAGGATCGAACACTTTTCGATTAGGATTTTCACGTCTGAAAGAAGAAGATATAGTTCGGGGAATCGAAATAATTGGTGATACAATAAAAAATGAAATTTGGAGTTGAGGAAATGAGAATTGGCGTTATTATGGGTGGAGTATCTTCTGAAAAACAAGTATCTATTATGACTGGAAATGAAATGATTGCACATTTAGATAAAAGTAAGTATGAAATAGTTCCAATTACGTTAGATGAAAAAATGGATTTAATCGAAAAAGCGAAGGACATTGATTTCGCACTGCTCGCATTACACGGAAAATACGGAGAAGATGGGACAGTTCAAGGAACACTTGAAAGTTTAGGTATTCCTTATAGCGGAAGCAATATGTTATCTAGCGGTATATGTATGGATAAAAATATTTCGAAAAAGATTTTACGTTATGAAGGTGTAGAAACACCAGATTGGATTGAACTTACAAAAATGGCGGATCTAAATCTTGATGAATTAGATAAGTTAGGATTTCCGTTAGTGGTAAAACCAAACTCTGGTGGATCAAGTGTTGGGGTAAAGATTGTAAATGATAAAGATGAATTAATTTCAATGCTGGAAACTGTGTTTGAATGGGATTCTGAAGTAGTAATAGAGAAGTATATAAAAGGTGATGAGATTACATGTTCAATTTTTGATGGAAAACAGTTACCTATTATTTCAATCCGACATGCAGCTGAGTTCTTTGATTACAATGCAAAATATGATGATGTTAGTACAATTGAAGAAGTTATCGAACTTCCAGCTGAATTGAAGGAACGTGTAAACAAAGCGTCACTGGCTTGTTATAGAGCATTAAAGTGCAGCGTTTATGCAAGGGTAGATATGATGGTGAAGGACGGTATTCCATATGTAATGGAGGTTAATACATTACCAGGGATGACACAAGCAAGTTTACTACCGAAAAGTGCAGATGCAGCTGGTATTCAATATAGTAAACTATTAGATATGATTATTGAAACTTCATTAAAAATAAGAAAAGAAGAAGGATTTTAAGTAGCAGTATCATGAATACTTTTGACAGTAACATGAAGTATGTTATGATGAATACAATACGAAAATTAAATATTTATCCACTAGGGGGGCCTATTATAGGCTGAGATCAAATGAGAATTTGAGACTCTTAGTACCTGATCTGGTTAATGCCAGCGTAGGGAAGTGGGAAAGACATTACTATTTCATCAATAAATACTGTCAATTTCACTTTCTTTACGTCTGTAAAGAAAGTTTTTTTATTTTAAAGCGTTAATAACTGTGGATAAATACGTATAATAAATAAATTACTTGGAGGGATTTAAATGACTTTTTCACAATCATTACGTAAAGAAGTAGATTCAATTTGGGAAGCTAGTTTTCATCATCCTTTTGTAAAAAAACTTGGCGAGGGAACGTTAGATTTAGCTAGTTTTCGCTATTACGTGCTTCAAGATTCATATTATTTAAGTCATTTCGCTAGAGTACAAACTTTAGGAGCTGCAAAGGCTCTAGAATTAGAAACGACAGCTCGTATGGCACACCATGCTCAAAATACATATGAAGCAGAATTATCTTTACATGAGAATTTTGCGAAGAAACTAGGGATCACACAAGAAGAAAAAGATAATTTTATCCCTGCTCCAACTGCATATGCGTACACGTCACATATGTATCGTGCTGCGTATGAAGGACATTTAGGTGATATCATTGCAGCAATTTTACCTTGCTATTGGTTGTATTATGAAATTGGTGAACGTTTAAAAGAGTGTCAGCCAGAAGAGCCAATTTATAACGAATGGATTTCTGCTTATGGATCTGATTGGTTCCGTACATTAGTTGAAGAGCAAATTACACGATTAGATGCAATAGCTGAAAAAGTAACAGAGGCAGACCGAAATCGAATGAAACAGCATTTTATTATTAGCAGTCAATATGAATATTCATTTTGGGAAATGGCCTATACTTTAGAAAAGTGGCCAGTGAATTCAGAAATAAAAGATGTAATTGGATAATGAGTAGAGGTATTGCTATTCACGGGTATGAATAAAACTTATGTATATAATTCCACAAAAGAAGTATCGAAAAAAGACGCATCAATCTAAGTGCGTCTTTTTTCAATTTATAAAAATGAGCCCATGGAAAAAATAATATAAAAATAAGTATATGAACAAGGTGCATCATATAGTAATAGGTCATATTTTGTAGGTGTACGTATTGAACTTAGTTTATCCCGCGTTAACGGACAGTAAAACTCCCACCTCAAAATTCAGTTGGAGCAAAGAAGTTAGGTGGGAGATCAACTGTCCGTAAACGTCCGATTGGTTCAACTAATAATCAGTGGGGGATGAACAACCCCCCACTGATTAAAGTTTCACTTTATAGCGCTATTTCTACTTAGATTTAACGAACAGAAAGATAGGAAAGCATTGAAAAGGTTGAAGTTTATAAACGGAGGTCATGAAAATGAATAAGTTTCAACAAGAACTACAAGCATTAAGCCTTAATGATTACCAGCCTGGAAATATCGTGTATTGGGACCAACAAAACCAATATCCATATTACTATATTGAAGATGCTGTTCGTCGCTGTGGAGGTTGTGGTGGTCGTTGTGGAGGTTGTGCAGGTCGCTGTGGTGGATTTCGTTGTGGTGGATTCCGTTGTATTGGTTGCTTCGGCTGTTTTGGTTGTGGCGGCTGCGGAGGTTGTGGTGGCTGTGGTGGCTGTGGTAGTTGTTCAAATTGTTTTAGTGGTTTTAATGGTACTACTGATACAACTGGTACTATTGTAACATATGAATATTGATAAGAGAAAAAAGGAATCCATTAGTGAAGCATTATGTAATTTTTATAAAAGAATTTGATAAAAACTGATGTAGCACTCAAGTGAAAGAATGATATTTAGGTGTAAATCAAGATAAGATAGAAAAAGCAATGATTAGATTTAAAGTCTAATTATTGCTTTTTTTGTATTTTTTACCATAAAATAAGAAGTCTGTTGCTTCTAGTTAGTGGATAGCAAAAGAAATTATTACAACTATGTAAGGTTAATGTAATGTTAATCGATAGCAAAAAAAGATACTTGAGTGTATTTTAAATGAGATTTAAAAGTACTGTTTATTTTTAAAATATTAGGGTAAGCAAAATTTTATTAGGAAGTGTATTAAAATGATTGAACTTAAATCTACGATCCAAGCCTACAAACTAAAGAGAAAAATAGCAAGGGATTTATACGGAAACAGAGATGAATTAACACTGTTATTAAATGAATGTAATAAAATGAAACACACAGTAACATGTGAAAAAAAGAAAAATAATATATTATCTCGTTTACAATTAATTTATCAGAATATGAAATTAGATAAACGGTATCCTCTTCCAATTACTTTTAATAGTAAATTATTGGATCGATTAGAAAAAGAATCTCTTCATTCTATTGAGGAAGGTATAGCATGTCTACAAATAATGTTAGATATAAATTATGAGAAAATAAAACAATATGGATCGAGTACAAGTAGGTCATTTGTTCCATTATCACAGTCTTCCATTTGTCTTGCTGATTGTATTTGCATAACTGGATTTGTATTAGGATTACTAGGTGCAATTACATTTGGGGGATTAGTTTTATCTGTATGTTCAATTACATAAAGGTTGATATTTGCAAGAAGGGCACCGACTTAAGGTATTCTTTTTTAGTTTTAATGTAAAGTTATTGTATTAAAATAAAGATTTTAGGGGTGCTGTATAAGCGATTAAATGTCATTCTTGATGAAAAAGATGCTCTTCGAAAAGAGTTAAGTGAAGTATCAAAAAAATGAACAAAATAGTTATTTTAATAAAATAAGGGGAGATCAGGGGAGTGAAAAGAAAAGAACCCTCTATTTAAAGAGTTCTTCTGGTGATTTAATCTATTACTTGCACTCATGGTAATATTCATCGTACGAATCATTCTTATCATTGCAACAGATGCAAAAAGTTTTTTGGACCAAAATATCAATAAAATCAAGGATTTCAGTATTATTAGTGAGGGTAAGACTTTGGAAATCTTCTACTTGAAATACTCTTGTTTCATCTGGGACAAGGGTGGCGATAATTGGTGTGGGGGACCTTCTTGTTCGAATAGTTACTTCAATCGAGCTAACATCACTGGCAACAGATATTTGAATTAATGTTTTATTGTGGTTATTGGTGAAATCTTCAAAAGCAGTTCTTGTAGTGTTAGCTGGTACGTTGAAATTTAAAGCTGTATTCGAACCAGTTATTGTATGGGTTTTGATAAAACAGTTATCTTTTTGATGGTGAGAATACGATTGTTTTTTATAATACTTTTTACCACCTTTATAAAAATAATCAGCCATATGAATTTATAGCTCCCTTCTTTTTGATGTTTATATAGTCTATTTAATAAAGCGAAGTAGTGCTTGTACAAAATTATAAAATTCGCTCTCGTAATTACTTGAAAATGTTATTTGAAAATTAAAGAGCGCCATCCAAGGCGCACTCGGATAAAACCTAATATTGAAAAAGAATACCACATGATATCGTATGTATGCTTCTAAGGGGTGTGCGGATTTAATATAAAATAGATATTTGAATGAAATGAAGAGTAACCCATGTTTATTAATGAATATATATAGTGAGCAGGCTCATGGTTGAGGAACGGGATTTTAGTGATTTCTAATGTGAAAAGAGAGCCAGGGGGCCCTCTTAAATAGTTATTGGATTCGCTAGAAAAACGAAAAGCTTCAGATATATTAATGTATTAAAAATTTTGTGAACATGAAGTGCAAGGTCCACCAGTAGGTTGGAATACAACATTATCAACAAAAGCTGTTGCGCCTTCTCCCCCCGTAGCTAAGTTTTGGAAACTAATACATGCTGTAGTTACATCAGCATGTATACACACAACAAGGGTATAATGTTGGAAGGCAGCTTGTTGTTGAGGTGCAACAGGTACAATGTGCGGAATGTTTAATGGTCCAAATGTTGTAGGGTTAGGAGGACATCCTTGACCAAGTTCTGGAAACGATACAGAAGCAACAAGGAGTGCTCCGTCTCTTATATCCCCAGCAAAAGAAAGGGTAAAGCAACAACCTTCGCCCACATCAACAGATTGGGTCATAATTCCTCCAGGTCCAATAGAAACAGCTAAAGCACTCAAGGTTCCATTTGGAAGAAAACGACCGCTGTGCGCATTTGGAAATCCTACTTCTGAAACATTTCCCGTTACAATCCATCCTGGAACTGGAGTACCTGGTGTTGCAGGTTCATCAAATCCAGGGTTATCAAGAACATTCGTACATGGGCAACATGCCGTAGCAGCTGGTCCTGTAGCCCCGGTTGGTCCAACTTGAGGTGGGGGTACAGGGGGGAGAAAACAATCACATGGAATATGAAATTTCTTTTTAAATTCACTCATTTTTACACCATCCTTATCACTCATTCACCCACTTACACACTACAACTTATGAATTGGTTAACACACAAGTATAAGAAAAAGGAACATGGGTTCACTCCAAAAATCTTTTAATATATATATGAAGATTGGATTCCTGAATCAATACAGTTGAACCTGTTTCTCCTGTTGCTTCTGTTGGTAAAGTGAATGACGAAAAATAGATAGAAGTGTTGAATCGATTAAACTTGATTTAATAGCAGTTCCATGTAAAACAATATTTTCTTCATTCATTCCTTTACCTCTTATGATTGCTCGTCATAGGAGGTAAAGGTAGCAAAAAGCAAATCATGAAGTTGGAATGCAATTATCTAGAAGTGTAAGGATTGTTAAGAGGAATTAAAGAATGTATCGAAGTGAATGGAAAATGCAAGAAGAATTATACGATCATAGTGGTTAGATAATATATGATGGTGAATGGGTTGAAATGGACAAGCAGTTTTATTTTATAAATTAAACAAAAATTTCAATTGATAAGTATTCAAAAATCAAAAAAGAGCACTTAATAAAGTGCTCTCGTGACGAGATTCATTTTGTAACGGCTATTTTATAAAAAAAGGAACGCAGAATATTATATGTGCGTACAGTCCAATTGAGTTCTTTTTTTACAAACAAAGTGCAGCTAGCAAAAGCTAACTGCTCGTTCTAAAGGTGACAATCTAGATATGTAAATATAGTCTGGCCAAAAAAGGAGAACCATTCAAGTAAGTAGATCGAACGGAGGGGAACCGTATCGTATGAATCAATTGTCATTTTTTAAAGACATCGATGAAAAGGAGATGCATAGACTTGTGGTGAAGGAGCTGAAAAACTACAAAGCATTGTGCGTCCGGATGAAAAATCAAGAAGAACAGGCTCGAGCGGGGGGGGGCATCGTTCTTTTTCCTAAAATGAAAGGTGACGAAAAGAATCATGAGATACGTGTTAAACAAATTGAACGGACGTTGTAACATCTCTTGATGAAGAGGAACGTAGGATAATTGAAATGAAGTACTTAGGGAATCGAAAGGTTAAAGATTCGTTTGTGTACAACGAATTAATGATAAAGCGTGATCCGTTTTATCAGAAGGAAAAAAGTGATATTCAGTTGATAGCTACAGCTGTGGGGATTATATAAACTTAGTTTTGAGGTATCGGAAATGGGATTCTAATATTTTGTAATGTTGTATAGATTGGTTAAGATGAGGTTGTTCCGCTTTACATGTTATATTATTTCCCTGCCCTGCCAATTGGTAGGGTTTTTTAATTCTATTAAAAATAATAATAGCTCGTCCAAACCTTTTAAATCTATCTTACATAGTATGTAGTAATAAATTTAAAAGGGGGAAACTAGTATGTCTTATTCCTACTATGATCATTGTAAGGATAACAAAAAGAAATATCATGATTGTCATAAAAGTAGTAAGAGTTATGACAAATGTGATAAAAAACATGATGAAAAGCCTTGGGTTAATGTAAAAGTGAATTGTTGTTCTGATGATAACCAATACAATCTTGTAAGAGCATCTGCTTTTAGAGCTGTGAGCACAGTTAATCAGATTGTGCCAGCAAATACTTTTGTAAAAGTCTTATTCCAAAATGAACAATTTGATTTAGCAAATGAATATAACCCTGCAACATCCATTTTTATACCAAAGACAAGAGGTGTTTATTCTGTTATTGGAACAATTGCGTTCATTCCCAATAATTTAAACGTAAACTATAGAGCGCGGGTAGAAATTCGAGTTAATGGAAATCCAGCAATTGCAATAGATAATGATTTTTTTGGTCCAATAAACTTTGCTAATGTTGTTGCCGTTTCATCAATAATTCAATTGAATGCTGGGGATGTAGTCGAGGTTTTTGCACAAAGTAGCGTAGCTGGAGTTATCTCTACTGTAGAAAATAGTACGCATTTTGAAGCTGCAAGATTTCCGTCTCCAACAGAATAAGTGATATGAAATCCATCAGTAATCTTATCTAAGTAAAGTCACTAATTTATATTTGACCTGCATAAATGCAGGGCTTTTTTTCGATAAAAAGGGAACGTTTCCGGGGATTTCTCAAAACAGAATCAATATTACTCTATATCTATACAGTTCTTTGAAAGAAGAATAGTGTGGGGATAGCGTAGCCCCTTTTTCAAAACGTTACCGGAGAACGGGCAAGGGCGGTAAGAATCCGCAAGAAGGACGAAAAGATCAATTGAATTTATATAGTCAGCCACGATGTGTGAGTGTCGTGGCTTTTGTGTTTCTTATTGAGCCTGGTATATTTGCTGGGTTGATTGGTGATATAAACGTTTGATATACAGGTGCTTTAATTATATATAGGGGATTGCTCTTTTTCGTTTGCCCCTTTACATATATTGAAGAGTGTAGGACAGGCTCACTCGCTTGTATCTACCTTATTTCAATACTCATAAGAAACTCTTTATCACATTAAGAGCATCTACTGGCGCAGGTGCTTTCTTTTTATTGAACAAAATGGGGGAGGGTTGTTATAAATGATAGGGCTTAATCCACTCCATGAATGGTGGAAGATGAGTAGTTACACAAAATGGTATCACTACTTCTGGTTGACGCCAATAATTGCAGTGTTTCTCGGAATAGCTTGGGTAGTTTTAACAATCGTTGATTCTGTTTTATTTAAGAAATAGGAATGATGCCGAATGATAAGACCTATATCAATTATCGTAGACGCTGCCATGATCTGGTTGGTGTCTTGTTTGTTGTTAAGGAAAGATAAGGGGCGAGGCAGACTTGCAAATTGGAATATTATTAGTGTAAAACAAAAAACATAGGCTAGTAAACAAGCTGTTTTCAACTTTTATTCATAGAATATGATGAATTCTATTTTTAGAGGAGGGAATCATATCTATGGGATGCAACAATAATTTTGGACATTCTCGAGATTGCAATAGATTTTGGGATGATTTAGTATTTTGCGGATGCGGTCGTAGACGCAGAAGAAACGATTTTAACGACTGTCATTGTAGACGTGACTGCGATTGTGATGAGTGTCGTCGCAGACGTAATCATGACCGTGATCGTGATGATCGTCGAGATTGGTAAAGCCTTTTAAAAGAGTGCATATCTTTATAGCACTCTTTTTTATTAAGATTTTTAATACTTAATAATTTGAAAGGCGCAGTCTCAATTGGATTTAGCGTTTAACAAAACAAACGAACGAAAAAGAAAAGTAAGAATCAAATGATTCCTGCTAAGTGGAGATATAAGATGGATAATCCGATAGTGCTAATAAATTCTGGTGAAATGTAAAAATCTGATTTAAATCCGTTTGGTGTTTTGATTTTAAGGTTCATGTCCCGACTCCCTTAGCTCTTTTTTATCTTACATTGCTATATACAAACCAAAAGGAAGTTCGTAACAAATAAACGAGAAATATTTTTAAATAAAATTTATTTAGCAATCAGCATAAGTAGTGAACTCATGAAAATATAAAAACTTGAACGTGAGGTGACATGTGAAATGTAGATGGCGAGACAGCGTAGTCCAGACCGTGATAAAGTATTTAGCTTAGTTACATAAAATAGAAGATATGAGTAAGTGAAGAAACGGCATAAAAAGAAGCGTAATTCGTCAAAGGAACATAATGATCCATTACCATCAAGTTAAGAAATTTATTGTTTCCGATTAATAGTAACGTTTTTATGTGATTGTTATTGATTTTAAAAAATAAAAAATCGCCTTATTTAAAGGCGATTCATAATTTATTTATAAGAGATTACATTTATAAACAACAAGATAGCAACGTTAGAAGAGTTAGTTCGAAAATTAATAAATGAGAAATCAGAGCAGCCGTAAGCTGTTTTTATTTTGCACAAAATACGGATTTTGTATGGGATTTCCTGCGATAAATTCACCATGAATAAGGTTGTCTCATATCATGTAAAGATTGCTTTATTAAGATGATAAAAGGATGTGAATGTATTGGAAGATGTTTATGTGAAAATTGATAGTTTAAAAGCAGAACAAAAAGAAATCATGCGAGATATTCGTAATTTAGAAACCCGCACAACAATTAATGAGAAAGACATAGCAACAATTAATAAGCAATTAGAAAAGATTAGCATGAATACAACTTGGATTTTGCGAATTATTATTAGCGCAATCACTATGTCAGTTTTGGGTTTAATATTAAAAGGGATGATTTAAAATATAAAAATAAAAGTACTTATTAAGAGAGGGACAAGCGTCTCTCTTTTTTATTATAAATAAGGAGTGAAAAGATGGATCGTATGGATGTATTACTGAAAGCATTTATAGTTTTATTCGGTGGCTTCTGCGGATACTTTTTGGGAGGACGGGATACAACGTTGAAAGTTCTTGTTATTTTGGCAGCAATTGACTATATTACCGGTGTATTCGCAGCAGGAATTAATGGAGAGCTAAAAAGTAAAGTTGGTTTTAAAGGCATCGCCAAAAAGGTGGTGCTTTTTCTTTTGGTCGCAGCAGCCACACAAGCTGATGCAGTTATGGGAACAAACAGTGCAATTCGTGAAGCGACGATTTTCTTCTTCATTGGGAATGAATTACTTTCACTTTTAGAAAATGCAGGTCGTATCGGAATCCCTTTACCATCAGCTTTAACTAATACGGTTGAAATTTTAGATGGGAAACAAAAACAAACGGAGAAAAAAGGAGTGGATCAATAATGGGACAAATCGTAGACATTTCAAAATGGAACGGAGATATTAATTGGCCAGTCGCAAAACAGTATTTAGATTTTGTAATTGCTCGTGTACAGGAGGGCTCAAATTACGTAGATCCATTGTATAAAGGAAATGTACAAGCGATGAAGCAACACAACATTCCTTTTGGTAACTATGCATTTTGTCGCTTTGTTTCCATTGCTGATCCAACTTCAGATGCTCAATTAAATGCGATGAAGGATTATCTTGATCGTAGAGATTGATGGTATGAGTATTTGAAATAAAACAAAAGGATAGCTTAATCAAAAATAACAGCCGACTCGATATAAATGAGTCGGCTGTTATCTTTTAACTATGACAACAATTCCTCAACTCCGACACCATCTATTAACAATGCTTTTAATGAAGGAGCTATTTTAATTGTTTCTTCAATATCTAAATCTCCAAAATCCACTGTATATAATCCGAATCCTTCTTTTCCTTCTACATATAATAATGCTTTTCCGCCTTCGTCATCACCAATTGCCAGTGAATTTGGTATATATTTTTGAATATCATGTGCTTCATTCATCTCTATGCAATCAGTAGGACCCAAAATACGTATGTAAAGTTCATTTTGTACATTAATCTCTGCATTTGTACAATTTTGGATTACTTCTAAATAATCTACTGGTACATCTATTGATGAGAACTTTTGTAATTCTTGAATGGCCTCTTTACTCGCTGGTGATTCCTGAGCTTCTAATTTGAAGGAATCATTTAATTTTTCTAGAATATTCATTAATAATCAATCCTTTCATACTTTACCTTTAATTTATCAAGCATTTTATATTGCTGTTCTAAGGTTTTTGAAATGTTTTCTTTAGAGAATCCTGCGCGTTCAAAGTCAGATATTAGATTTTTTAATTCATCTTGTAAAGTAGAGCCCCATTTTCCATTGCCTGAACTTAAACGCTCATCAAGCCTTAGATTCTGTGTATTAGAAATAATGGTGTGAGGTAATCCTTTTCCGGTTTCAATAGTTACTGTTGGTGCGAGCTTTGGATCATATCCATACTTACCTAAATTTTCTTTTGCTTATTGATGCTGTAAGCCATGATGAGATTGTAAATCACCGCTATTTGGCCCTCGGTCCTTAGGCATTGAATCACGATGTATTTTATTAAATAATACAAAATTTGGTTTTGTACTGGTTACAGCTTTAGTAGCCTCAACAGCCTCAGTGGTCATTTTTACCCCTTTACCCACTTTAGCGAGTTTCCAGACTGGTGTAATACTAGCTACGACTATTCCGCCTGCAAAAATTCTATCCCAGGTTGACAGTTTTTCTTCAGTAGAAGGGTCAACTCCATCCCAAACTCTTTTAATATCATACTCGCCAGTTAATTCAACAGAGATATTTCGAGCTAGTTTACCGCTATTAAATCCTTTTTCTCCAGTAGAAGGTCACACATTGCACCTTCTACTGGAGAAAGCTATGTATATATGAAGTGAAAAAGGTTCTCTTAACTGAGAACCTTTTTATCTATCTTCAACGCTATTCTATTTCATTTGAATTAAAGTAGCAGTAGGTATACCAATTCCTTCTAAATGATGATTTTTAGATACAAGCCAATTGTTTTCATCCAATAGGATTGGATTTACATCGTCTGAAGGTGGATTGTTTTATAATTTAGATTTTTGTTATTCCCCACATACTGAATTCATAATGATATTCCGTTCTTTCGATACATACGCCGTATTCTAAATCATCACCAACTAATATAAAATCAGCATACCCAGTTAGAAATCTTGATATGGTTGATAATTCTTCTAAATTATCAAATACTTCAGCAACGTTTAGCTTAACTGCTTCAAATTTACCACCCTTAGAGAAAAAGAGTCTTCCTTGATTAACTGGAAATTGAAT
This sequence comes from Bacillus sp. BML-BC051, assembly GCF_019656175.1. Taxonomy (NCBI): domain Bacteria; kingdom Bacillati; phylum Bacillota; class Bacilli; order Caryophanales; family Bacillaceae; genus Bacillus; species Bacillus sp. BML-BC051. Next base: position 27,724 of record NZ_BPLI01000024.1, on the reverse strand, counting down.
AGTTTTAGCTGTTTCTTTTAACAGCGCTATTGATAGTCTTCTGTTTTCTTCATAATCAGTGCTACCAAAATTTTTTATGTTTGAATTTTGTTCTAGCGTATTAAATAATTCTTTACAAAATAAATCATTAGATTCTGCATCCATAAATGAGTCCATAGAAATCGTAACAATATTAGTAAGTTCGTCTATCAGTTCTTTTCTACTAGCGTTTCTTTTTGCTTTCATTTTTAGAATTTCGATTCGGCTTTTATTCATATTACTCAAAATTTTTCACACCTTTAGTTTCTTAATGTTTTCCTTTTTTCCATTGGTCTTCCTTTTTCATCATCTGCAGTATGGAAATGGGAACCCCTTCCCATTTTATCTTCTCTATACACAATTATATATACTTTTTCATTCTTAATATTAGAGCCCACCTATGTTCACTAGTTCCATCAAAGATTTGTGTAGGTTTGTGGTATGAAGTAGAGTTTGGGATTCCAGCGTTTCGTCTAGCTTTACGATAGCCATTACTAGTTAATAATTTTTCCTGTCTCTCAAGATGAGCTTTATAATTTTCAGTAGCTCTAGCTGTGAAGTGAAAAATAAAGCCATTCTATGGATGGATTTTCTAATGTATACTTACTAATTTGATAAATGTTTAAAAAAGTGTCAGCCAGAAGAGCCAATTTAAAATGATTGGCTTTCTATTTACGGATCTGATTGATTCCGTACATTAGTTGAAGAGCAAATTACATGGTTAGATATTATCGCTGAAAAAGTGACAGAGTCTGACCGCAAGCGAATGAAACAGCATTTTATTATTAGTAGTCAATATGAATATTCATTTTGGGAGATGGTTTATGCCTTAGAAAAATGACCAGTGGATACAGAAGTAAAAGATATAATAGGTTAAAGAAAAGAGGTATTGCTATACTTATGTATGGTCAATACCTCTTTTTATACTCTTTTGTAAAATTATTGTAAATCATAAATACAATACTTAATATATATTGTATAATTCTAATGTAATACATTTATGATTTATAAGGGGGCTATGTATGATAATTTCTTTTAACTTTTATAAGAGTCATTTCATTAATACGTTAATCGAATAAGTAGTATTTGTTGTTCTTTTAAATAAATAGATTATGTGATAATACTTTAGTTTTTTGTGATCAAGAAAAATGAAGAAAGGAAGTAATCATTTTATGGAAAAATTAAAGTTGTTAACATTTGAAAATATAGTAGAACCTCTTTTAAGCGAAAGCGTATCATTTATATATTTTCCTATTGAATGGCTCGATATTGTAGAGATACATTATAAGACATTTTTATTAACGAGTAAGTTGAAACGATTGAATGAAAGATTATATGATATGTTTTCTGATATATTGTTTATTCAGCATAATCCATATGTATTAAATGAAAATACACCATGGATTGTATCCAAAGAACCTATTAGAAAAGAACAACTTGATTATATTTTCCGAAGTTGGTATGAGGTGATTCATGATTGGAAACCTAATAAATTAATAGAATTGCCAAAATATGAATGGCATTACGATTTAATTTCTAACTTAACAGTACTACATGATAATGAAATATATTCTAAGTGGGTGCCTGCTTTAATTTCTCATATTTTTTGTGAACAACCTGTACGAATAGAGAATATCAATGAAGAAGATATATATTTTTCTCCTCTTAGATCACAAAATATTTGTGAGGCAATGTCAGAGCCTATTAAAGATGAAAAAACTCAAGATTATTTCGCCTATGTATATCGTTTCGAATGTATCACGCGCGGGGGCGAAAATATTCCATTATTAAATGTTTCAATAGGAATTCGGAGGTTTTATCAAGAATATAACCATCCAGATATTCCTTTGCTATTAAGACGAAAACGGGGCATGATATTGGTTTCTACTCCAGAATTTGCATTGAATAAAAAGAAATTACGGTTTGTAAAACTAAAAGTTCAACAGGCTACAACCGGTATAAAATGGATTAAGATATTTAGAAATTTAAAAGATGATTTTCGTATAGGTGGAGAGGTTGAATTAGAGCATATTCTTCAATATCCGAAAGATTATATGCTAGGAACAAATATTAGGGTGTTGCTTCCATACAATGAGAGAATATATAAAGTTCAAGGTACTAAAATAAAACCTGGTATAAAAGTAAAAGAAAGAGAGTATCTATTTAAAGGGTTCCAGCAAAAATTCTCTTATTTCACATTACTACCAGAATGTAAAAAGGTAGCAACAAATAATGAAAATGAATTATTCCCTTTAATTGCACCAAAAGGATTAGAGACTATAACGTTAGAAATATGGTCTGAAAAAATATCGTTGGAAGTAGAACAAGCGTTACTTGAAAGTGAAATGGTGTTAGCTCAAATTGGTGAGTCATTATATGTATTAAATGCAGATTCTCCAGTATTGTTAAAAATAGTAAGATATAGTATTGAAAAAGTATTGCAAAATCCATACAAAATGCAATATTGTCAGAAATACAAAACAAATTTGATAGAGGATGTTATGAAAGCGGTTTATGCTACTGCAGGTGAGCGCAATGATGCGACATTGGCGTTAATCGCAATGGAAAATTGTGATGGGCGTGAAAAAATTGATCCAAAGCAAATCGTTAGAGAAGGGTTTGCACGAACAAACCGTATTTCAGCATTTATTAATTTATTTATAGGCCAAAGTGTAACCCATAAAACAATAATAAATTGTATTCTTAGTTTATTAGAACAAAAAGGATTTTTGAAACGTAGTTGGCATAAAATAAATTTACCTTGTGCATATGTTAATTTATCAATTGAACGAATCTCGAAATTTGATTTCTTACCTATTATCTCACAAATAAAAGGAAAAGAAATTTCATATAAATTATATGGGAATACAGAGTGGCAAACGATTGATTGCTTATTATTAAATGTAAATAAACATAATACCTTTTTACCGCAGCCTTCAAAAAGAAATGATATGGGAATTCAATTTAAACAATTTGTTTTTGAAACATTAAAGGGAATTTTACAACGTGCAAAAGAGAAAAATGAACAAGTATATTTCATTATAGATGCGAATTTAAGAAAACATTGGATAAAAGAGTTACAAAATAAAAATATTGATATAGATATTTTACCGGAGATTGTTCCTGATGTGCTAAAGGTTCCTAATTTAAACGTTATAAGAATAAATACATCTTTTGATACACCAAAATACGGTGTGATAGAACGTAATGATGTTCCGGTTGGCACAAGTTTATATACAGATCAAAAAGGGATGTATTATAGCACTGGTGAGTATTCGTTTAATGGTAGTGAAACATTGCAGCGATACATACTCGAAATTTTACCGCTGGGTGTAAAAGCTGTAGAAAGGAATTATATTGCCAAAATGGTACATTACATGTGCTGTAATTCAAGTATGCTTTTGGAAAAGAATGTACACATGCCGTATTCCATGCATATGGCGAAAGTAATAAAAAGCTATGTGACTGATATAGATGCAAGAGAGTTTAAAGAGTTTGATGATGAATTGGATGTAGATATAATGAAAATAGAAAAGAAAGATTCAATTATTTTGCTTTAAATAATAGTAGACAAATCCTGCTCGTTATATTGATCAGGATTTGTCATTTTTTCATGTAAATAAGGATATCCTTTGTCATGTATCTTTTCTTTTATGTATTTACTTTATTTACATACAGGATTAAGATATTTTTTAGAAATACAAAATCTACATCATATGGAAAAGCAATATGAATTGATTCAAAAGAAATTTGAAAGGAATGAGGAATTGTGAAGAAATTAGATGTGTTATTAATGCTATTAAGCGGCCTCTTTCCAGTTGCAGGAATTATGAAGCAAATCCCACTAGAACAATCTTTATATATCGGAGGCCTTTTATTTTTTACTAGTTTCGGTAGCTATTTTGCGAAAAAAATATATTCACGTATATGTAGTTGGATAGCGTATGCGCCATTTATAACACTGCTGTTAGTCATTTGGCATCAAGATATTTCAACAAGTTCAATAATAGGGAATGCGAAAATCGCCGCTTGTATCGCTTTAATTCCATGTTTATTCCGTTTTCGTACATATGGACTTACTTTCGGTTTATTCTCATTATGGGCCGCTTTACTTTGGGATATTAAAGAAGTACAGTCGTTAGTCATACTTGAACGTATGTCGAGTTTAATGACAAGTCATTACTTATATCTTCTACTGTTAGTTGGAGGACTTATATTAGGTGGATTACTTGCGATGTTATTACATCGTAAAGAGCAGGATGATAATAAAGAAAATATAAATCTATTTCAACAAAAAAAGAAGCGCAAAAAATTATCATTTAAGATTCCACTTCCAAAATTACCGAAAATTAAGATGAAATTATTTAAATTTGGTGGGAAAGGATCAAAACGAAAAACGCCAGAAAACATACGTGAGCATAATTACGAAGAACCAGCTTCAGCTGCAACATATGAAATGACAGAGCAAATACAACAATATAAAGAAGATACTGCTCAAGGACAAACGAGGATGGAACGTCGTAGGAATAGGTATAATGTATAAAATATTTTAGTAAACCCTTTAATGATTTATCATTAAAGGGTTTTTTTATGTAATTTATAGATTGCTAATGTGGAAATTGTAGCATACTCTAAAGTTGAGGACTTAAATAAAATAATGGGAGGACAAAATGCTTATTATTACATACATTTCGGTCTGTATATTATTTTTAGTTAGTTTTTTACATGTTTACTGGGCTTTCGGAGGTAAGTGGGCGACAAATAGTGTCATTCCAACAAAATCTGGAGAAAAGGCGTTTATACCAGGTACAGGAATGACATTGTTCATTGCGTTATTATTAAGTATGGCAGCAATAATTTTATTACAACAAACAAATGTTGTTCATTTCGAAGTTCCTAATATTATCGTTCAATTGGGCTCCTGGATTTGTATGATTGTTTTTTTTATAAGAGTAATTGGTGAGTTTCATTATTTTGGAATCTTTAAGCGAAAAAAAGATACGTATTTTGCTAAAATGGATACTGTTTTATATATACCACTTTGTGCATTTTTATCTTTATCGTTCTTACTAGCAATTATAACGTGAACATAAAATAGTAACTGCTTTTTCTAAAATAAATAAACGTGAATTAGCAAGGAGTAAAAGTGAGAAATCTAGTAGTAAATAAAAAGGATGTAAGCGTCTCCTTATCGAAATGTAGATTATTATGAAAGGCGGTGACACTATGAAGTATGTAAAAGTATGTATGAATGGCGGAAGCGAACACAAATTCTCGATGACTTTAGATCGTTTTGAAGAACTTATTACTACAGAGAATGGACTATTAGAAAATAAATTAGTTAGTATTGAAAATGTAATGATTAATCCTACTAATATATCTTCTGTAGTTGAAAAAATTGGTGTGCCGGCTAAGTTTATGGAAGCTTAAAAATCGGTAAATAAAAAAACATCCATATGGATGTTTTTTTATTTATAAATATGATAATTGTACAATGAATATATGAGCGGGATTTTTAGCAATACGTATACATTTAATGTGTAATAGGTGCACAATAAAATAAGTACAAGCATATATTATCTAGTAGAGCAAAACCTGTGTGTCCTACTTAATACTCAGAAAAAACCTCTATCACATGAGAGCATCCAATTGCAGGGTGCTCTTTTTTATTCAGCGCTTTAACTTTCAATTTTAAACATATCTTTGATGTTAATAAATATTAAAAATAATATAATAGCAAAAATTAAGTTAGATAAATAGAAATTTTGATGAAATAGTAATTCGAAGATGACATCAAAAACATATAATAAGGCGATGGTAGGTAATATACAAATAAATAAAAATCTCCAATTTTTTAGATAATGTTTATAATTAGTAAATACTTTTTCCATAAACATAGCTCCTATATTTTTTGTTTTCTATATAATTATACATTTAAATAAAAGGATTTACAAAAAGTTATTTAGCTATTAAGAATTTTATTTAGCTGTAGCAATCTAAATAATAAATGCTTTTGCTTAAAAAAGCTTTTAAAGAACGATAATAAAATGATAAACTATAATCTACTTTAGTTTTGAAATGAATAGAGGGATTTACATGATAGATAAAATTAAAAATGCTGTAGAGGATATGTACGAAGATGAAGCAAAACATTTACTTCAAAGTATTCTAATACAATTAGATGTATTAGACGGGAATTATAACGAAGATATGATAAAAAATTTAACGAGTATTCCTAAGCAATTGACAAGTCATGCGACTCAGGAAAAGAACGTAAGAGAAAGTATACACATTCATATCGCCTTTGATGATTCAACAGCTGGTTGTTTAAAATATATGTTGAAACAGGAAGGATTACTTGAGGAGAGTGTAGTTTCATTCTCTGAATTCTTTTCAATTGGGCCGGTTCATCAATTACATACAAATGAAGGTCAATTAACAAGAAAAGAGTGGTTATTAAATAACTTAACTTCTTATGATTGCTATTTTGAAGAAGAGTATTTACCAAGATTTAAGGAAACTTTAGAAGTTCTACATTCAATTCCAAATGAAACACCAATTACCATTTGGAAGGCAGATAACGCACATGAACATGTAGGCTTAAGTTTTGTAATTGCACAATTAAAAGATAAGAAAAACATTCGAGTTATGAATACGTCTGAAGCAAGTAAAGAAATATTAAAACAAGAATATGATATTCGTGGAACTGGAGAGTTAGCACCTGAAAGTTTAGCTCTAATTCAAAAAAGTTTTGTAGAATTGCCATATTTATCTGTAGAGAAACGTATGCAGTTTGAACATGAGTGGGATAGTCTATCGAAAAGTACGGAGTTTTTAAGAGTTTGGAAAGAAAATGAAGTGCGTTCGGTACAAGAAGATTATTTTGATCAATTTATTATTAAATGCGCGAAAAGTATAGGTGCTGATCGAGAGTTCTTAAAAGCTCCTAGAGTAATTGGTGAAGCACTTGGTCTTGTAGAGCAATTAGTTGGCGATACATTTTTAGAATATCGCTTAAAAGAACTAATAAAAAAAGAAGTATTTGAATTTGAAGGTTCATTAGAAGAAATGCGCTTTTATAGTGTGAAGTTGAAATAGCAATTAAACAAAAATCCTCTTCTAATAAAGAATTAGAAGGGGATTTTTGTTTGGATAATAGAGAGTTTTTCCTAAATGGAAGTTTCATATAAAAAGAAAGTTCATATACTATATAGAGTTTACTAATAATTAGGAGGAATAGTTCATTGAACAATCAGTTTTGTTCATGTCAATCAGATGATGCACCAAAGTTACTACCTCCATCTAACCCTCCCGATTTACCTTCTACATTTGCTACTCCTATACCGACAGGCCAAATGAGATCACGGATGTGCAATTGTTTAGGAAGATGGGGATTTTTAAGGTTAAATATACCTGGTACTTTTGGGAGAGATTTATGGTTTTTTCCAACAGAAGTTCGGCGGTGTGATGTATCAGGATATACTTGGCAAGATGGCCATCGTTTTAAAGTAAATTACCAATATAAACAAATTAGTAATTATATGTGCTTTACTTAATTCAAATAGGAGAGATTTATTATAGATCTCTTCTATTTTTATTTTGTAACACTTTTATATGAATTTGGGCTATACATAAGCTTCCTATAGAGCGCTTTTCACATATGAATGTTAAAGGTACTGAATGAAAAGTAGGTGATTTATTAATATGTATAACCAGAAAAATTATCCATATGATCAAGGGATGTATTATAATCCACAAAACTACGGGTATGAACCTGTAAATGAAGTGAGAGATATGGAACAAGAAGATTATAGACCAGATGATGCGGAGGATGCTCCAACGTCACCACCACCATCTCAAGCTCCATCGTTACCATCCACATTTGCTTCGCCAGCACAACCAGGAAATATGAAATCATGGATGTGTAACTGTCTAGGAAGATGGGGATTTTTACGTTTACATCGTCCAGGACCTTTCGGGAGAGACTTATGGTTCTTTCCGACTGAAGTGAGGAGAAATGGGGTTTCAGGTTACACTTGGCAAGGTGGTCGCCGCCGTAAAGTAAGTTATCGCTATCAACAAATTAGTAATTTCATGTGTTTTGCGTAAATAAGAGTGAGAGGGTAGAAGTATTTTACTCTCTCACTTTTTATTTTTCAATATACAAAGTAAGATTTGGAGTGAAAATTTACAATTTTCATGTTTTTATTAGAGTATAATGCATATGTTGGTTCGTTTTCAAAAACAAATGAGAGTGAGGGAATACAATGTCAATGAAAAATAAAGTTGGCCGAAGAATAGAAGATGGCATTAATTTAGCTTCAGCGCAGTTTAAAGAAGATGCATATGAAATTTATAAAGAATCTCGAAAAATGCAACCTATCTTATTTGTGAATAAAACGGAATTAGGTGCAGAGTGGCTGATTACGAGATATGAAGATGCTCTGCCACTTTTAAAAGATAATCGCTTAAAAAAAGATCCGGCCAATGTATTTTCTCAAGATGCATTGAATGTTTTTCTTACTGTTGACAATAGTGATTATTTAACGACGCACATGCTAAATTCAGATCCACCTAACCATAATCGTTTACGATCACTCGTACAAAAAGCTTTTACGCCGAAGATGATCACACAATTGGAAGGAAGAATACAGGATATTGCAGATGATTTGTTAAATGAAGTCGAGCACAAAGGTTCATTAAATCTTGTTGATGATTACTCGTTCCCTTTACCGATTATTGTAATAAGTGAAATGCTCGGCATTCCGAAAGAAGATCAAGCGAAATTTAGAATTTGGTCTCATGCTGTTATTGCTTATCCAGAAACGCCAGAAGAAATAAAAGAAACCGAAAAGCAACTATCAGAGTTTATTACATATCTCCAATATTTAGTTGATGTCAAAAGACAAGAACCAAAAGAGGACTTGGTGAGTGCTTTAATACTTGCAGAAAGTGAAGGGCATAAACTTAGCGCTCGGGAACTATATTCAATGATAATGTTACTAATTGTGGCGGGACACGAAACAACTGTAAATTTAATTACAAATACAGTATTAGCGCTTCTTGAAAATCCGAGTCAATTACAGTTATTAAAAGAAAATCCAAAATTAATTGATGCAGCTATTGAAGAAGGATTACGGTATTATTCTCCGGTTGAGGTTACAACTTCAAGGTGGGCAGATAAATCTTTTCAAATCCATGACCAAACAATCCAAAAAGGAGATATGGTTGTCATTGCATTAGCTTCGGCAAACCGTGATGAAACAGTATTTGAAAACCCAGAAGTATTCGATATTACTCGGGAGAATAATCGTCATATTGCCTTTGGACATGGTAGCCATTTCTGCTTAGGCGCTCCACTTGCTAGGTTGGAAGCAAAGATTGCTATTACTACGTTGTTTAAACGAATGCCTGAACTACAAATAAAAGGGAATCGTGAAGATATTAAATGGCAAGGTAATTATTTAATGCGTTCTTTAGAGGAATTACCATTAACATTCTAGAATATTTATTTTTAGACATGCATACATCGAAAATGATTTACATAGAGTATGTATGTGTTATTTAAATTCGAAACGGAAGGGTGAAAACATCCCAATGATCAACTAATTCTATTTGTAAGAGATCTTCGTTAAAAAACGAAATATTCTTCTGAATAGGATTAGTCTGTGCATTTATAGAAAAGGGATGTATTTCGCTCTGCGAATATATAGTCTTTTTATATGATTTGTGCTGCCTCCTATTCAGAACATGAAATAGGGGGTTTTTTTATGTCGACAAATGTAGTAACGAAACAAAACAATGGGGTATCACAAGTATTGAAAAATCGTTTTGTGCAAGGTATTTTAGCATCAGCATTATTTTTACAAATTGGAATATGGGTTCGGAACTTTGCGGTATTACTATATGTAATGGAAATGACGAAAGGTGATGCTTTTGCTATTTCAATGATTTCGGTTGCTGAGTTTGCTCCAATTTTCATCTTTTCCTTTATTGGTGGAACCTTTGCTGATAGGTGGAAGCCGAAGAAGACAATGATATGGTGTGAAACGTTAAGTTCTATTTCAGTATTTGCTGTATTAATTACACTTATGTTTGGTACGTGGAAAATTGTGTTTTTTGTCACGCTTATTTCTGCAATCCTTTCACAGTTTTCTCAGCCATCTGGCATGAAATTGTTTAAACAGCATTTATCAACGGAACAAATCCAATTAGCGATGTCTATATATCAAACAATATTTGCGATTTTTATGGTGCTAGGACCGATTCTTGGAACATTTATTTTTCATAGTTTTGGAATTTATATTTCAATCATCATAACAGGTATTGCGTTTTTACTGGCAGCTGCTGTGCTGTTATTTCTTCCGAAAGATCTTGAGAATGATAATGAGAAGAAAGAAATCACACTATTACAGGAGATGCTGGATGGTATTAAATATGTGAAAAAGAAAAAAGCATTAACTTTGTTAGGACTTTGTTTTATGGCAGCAGGACTAGGTATCGGTTTAATTCAGCCGCTAGGTATATTTATTGTAACTGAACAGTTAGGGCTATCAAAAGAGAGCTTACAATGGTTACTAACAGTAAATGGCGCGGGTATGATTGTTGGCGGAGCTTTAGCGATGATATTTGCGAAAAACGTAGCTCCACAAAAGATGTTAATTGTAGGGATGCTCGGTCAGGCAATTGGCATTGGTATTATAGGTTATTCCACAAATTTATGGGTAACACTCACAGCACAACTTTTTAGTGGGTTAGCTCTTCCATGTATCCAAATAGGTATTAATACGCTCATTATTCAAAATAGTGATACTGATTTTATTGGTCGTGTAAATGGCATTTTAAGTCCACTATTCACCGGTTCAATGGTAGTAACAATGAGTATTGCTGGTTCATTAAAAGAAATGTTCTCATTAAGTACGATGTATGAAGGCACAGCATTACTATTTATAATTGGATTATTATTTATTTTACCTATATACAATTTAAAGCCAGTAATAGCTGTAGAAAGTGAAATGAACGGTAAAGGAAGTGCTGTACAACATGAATCCTAATCCAAATGTTAAGTACCCTATTGAAGGAAATGAAAATGTCCAATTTATAAAAAATACAATAACAAAAGCTAATATACTCGTTGGAGACTATTCATATTATGATGCGAAAGATGGAGAAACATTTGAAGATCGTGTATTACATCATTATGAATTTCTTGGAGATCGCCTTATCATTGGAAAGTTTTGCAGTATTGCAAATGGAGTTACCTTTATTATGAACGGAGCGAATCATCGGATGGATGGATTTTCGGCATATCCATTTAATATATTTGGAAATGGGTGGGAGAAGTATACACCTAATTTGTCTGATTTACCCTACAAAGGTGATACAGTTATAGGAAATGACGTTTGGATAGGTATGGATACAACGATTATGCCCGGAATAAAAATAGGGGATGGTGCAATCATTGCAGCTAAATCTGTTCTGACTAGAAACGTCGCACCATATACAATTGTCGGTGGTAACCCTGCAAATAAAATAAAGGAACGATTTATAAATACAATAATAGAAGAATTGTTGCAAATTCAATGGTGGCATTTTGACATTGAAAAAATAACTGAAAATATAGATGCGATTGTACAAGGAGATATTGAATCATTAAGAAAGCTAAAAAGGGAATAAAAAATGCAGCCTAAAGAGTATCATACCTCCGAATTTTGTTAATGATAATAGAACAAGGAGGTGTGATACTATGGCACAAGACGTTTTATGTGAAGTAAACAACTGTAAATTCTGGGCTAACGGCAATAAATGTAGTGCAGATGCAATTTATGTAGTAAGTAATAAAGGGAAACATGCATCAACTACTGAAGAAACGGATTGCAAAACTTTCGATCCAGAAATATAAAATTTTGAAGGGTAGCCAAATCGTGGTTGCCCTTTTATTAATTATAGTATTGATAATAAATCTCATTTTCATTCATTGTTTTTAACTTTTCTTTTATTTTTTCATATTTTCTTCATAAGTGATGTAATCCAGAGCAATTCATGTTCAATACGCGATTTACTAAATTCAATGACTTCTGTAATAAAAGATGAGCTAACATGTAAAGATTGAATAGCAGTAAGCTGTTTATGTAGTACGTCTTGGCGTATTGTTAAAATTTCTTTTCTAGCTTCGTAATCAAGTTTTTTAAATAGTGCGATACGCACAAGGAATTCAGCGTTATTTGTCGCAATCTTTTCGGGAAACTCTCTTAACATTTCATAAAAAATTTCTTCTCCTGTTTCAGTTATGTCGTACATATTTCGATTCGGCTTTCCGACTTGTTTATGTATTTGTTTAATTATAGCCCCCATATTTTCGAAGCGCCGAAGAGCGGGATACAGTGTATTATGATTTAATTCGAAATTCTCACCTAACCGATTTTGAACATTTTTCTTTATTTCATATCCATGTTTTGGTCCAGTCGTTAATTCTGCTAGTAATAAAATGTCAACATACATAAAAATCCCCCTTATATATTTCTCAAGTTCTCCAATGAAAAATCCGCTTTATCATATGTTAAAATAACATATGTTAGATTATACAACTTTGAACTACCGACCTATCACTTTTATTGTAAAAGAAAAGGGAGGAAAGAACTATGGCTTCGCCTGAAAATGTGATTTTAGTTCATGAAATTTCAAAGCTGAAAACAAAGGAAGAATTGTGGAATCCGTATGTGTGGTATCAATTTATGAGGGACAATCATCCGGTTCATTATGATGAGGAGCAGGATGTATGGAATGTTTTTTTATACGATGATGTAAATCGAGTTTTATCGGATTATCGCTTATTTTCAAGTAGAAGGGAACGAAGACCATTCGCAATCCCACCTTTAGAAACTAGAATAAATATAAACTCTACTGATCCACCAGAACATCGCAATGTACGTTCTATCGTTTCTAAAGCATTTACTCCAAGAAGTTTAGAACAATGGAAACCTCGTATACAGTCTATCGCAAATGAACTTGTACAACATATCGGGAAATATAGTGAGGTTAATATCGTTGAAGAGTTTGCTGCACCTTTACCTGTTACCGTCATATCTGATTTATTAGGAGTGCCAACAACTGACCGTAAAAAAATTAAAGAATGGTCTGATATTTTATTTATGCCGTATAGTAAAGAAAAATTTAATGATCTGGATGCGGAAAAGGGGATAGCACTAAATGAATTTAAAGCATATCTTCTACCAATCGTTCAAGAAAAGAGATACCATTTAACCGACGATATTATTTCAGATTTAATACGAGCTGAATATGAAGGCGAAAGATTAACCGATGAAGAAATAGTTACTTTTTCTTTAGGCTTATTAGCGGCAGGTAATGAAACAACTACAAATTTAATTATTAATAGCTTTTATTGTTTTTTAGTGGATTCACCTGGAACATATGAAGAGTTAAGAAAAGAACCTACATTAATTTCAAAAGCGATTGAGGAAGTTTTACGCTATCGCTTTCCTGTTACTTTGGCTAGAAGAATTACAGAGGATACAAATATATTTGGACCTTTTATGAAAAAGGATCAAATGATTGTTGCATGGGTAAGTGCAGCAAATTTAGATGAGGAAAAGTTTTCACAAGCTTCTAAATTTAATTTACACCGAATTGGAAATGAAAAGCATTTAACCTTTGGTAAAGGTCCTCACTTTTGCTTAGGGGCACCACTTGCACGACTAGAAGCTGAGATTGCATTAAGAACTTTTATTAATGCTTTTAAACAAATAGAGTTATCTTCATCTTTCAATTTAGAAAAATGTATATTGGAAAATGAACAAACTTTGAAATTCTTACCTATTCGCTTGACAACTCAATAACCTAATCAGCAAGGTGCAAAATTATTGTATCTTGCTTTTTTATTTCTCAATTGTAAATTTTCAGCTGGCTATTTAGTATGGAAGTGTGTGAAAAGAGTAGAGGAGGATGCTTATGTTAACGTGTAATGGAAGTAAAGTTTTTCAAACATTTATTAAAGCTGTAACGGATTTAATTGATAGTAATTTATTAGAAGATCAAATTGTTTGTGCGATTGAAAAATTACTAGAAGAACTTTTAGAAAAGAAAACATGGCTTCCACTAGAAAAACAGAAGGCGAATTCGGCTCAATATGCACGGCACTTATTATATGAAGATCCTTTAAAGCGATTTGAAGTATTAGCTCTTATATGGAAAGATGGACAATCTACACCTTTACATGATCATGATGGTACATGGGGAGTAGAAGGTGTTTTTACAGGAAGGATAATGGTGCAGAATTTTATACAAACTAAGCAGCTTGAAAATTCACTTGTTTATTTAACGCATACAGGAAATCTTTATTTGGGAGAAGGAGAAACAGATACAGTTATTCCACCAGCAGATTGTCATATTCTTGAAATAGCTGAAAACGAAAGCGTTGTCACGATTCATATTTACGGAAAACGTTTAGAAAAGTTTAAAGTATATGTCCCAACTGAAGAAAAAAATGTGTACATGTGTGAGACAAAATATATTAGTTATAATTCATAGTTTAAAATCCAAAGCAAAAGCTTTGGATTTTATTTATCATTTCCCGTCAGAAAACTTCCACCTCAAGGAATGGCAAGGACATGGTCCAATGAGTAGGTGGGAGCTGAATGACGGTTAGGGAAAAGCCTAAAGGTTCTTTTTGGTGAAGAATCAGTATGAGGTACCGGTATTCTAATCAGTTCGTTCCTATAGAAAGAAAATGTTATAGCTCCGAGGCATTTTTACATCTACGAAATGGTTTCATTGTAAAAGTTCTTTCATTTGTATATTTTTTTGAAAGGGACAGAGGACTTTCGACAAAAAAGAAGAAATGATACGTGATTAGTATTTTTTTGCTATATTATGATATCGTTCTCATGCATATCGTGAAAAAGATTGTAAACAAATAAAAAAGGGGGTGAGGTGAAAAGCGGTGCTTATCCATAAAGCGTATCAGTTTCGGATCTATCCTAGTTTAGAACAAAAAATAGCTATTACGAAAACAATTGGTTGTTCACGATTTGTATTTAACTACTTTTTGGAAAAGTGGAATGATAGATATAAAGAAACAGGAAAAGGGTTATCCTATGGCACTTGTTCTTCGCAATTACCTACTCTCAAAAAAGAATTTGTATGGCTAAAAGAAGTGGACAGTATCGCTCTTCAATCTTCTCTTCACAACCTAGCTGACTCGTATGCAAGATTCTTCAAAAAACAAAACAAAGCACCTCGGTTTAAATCGAAGAACAATAAAATCCAATCCTATACAACGAAACATACAAATGGAAACATTGCGATTATAGATAATAAATTGAAGTTACCGAAACTTGGTCTTGTCAAATTTGTCAAAAGTCGTGAGATAGAAGGACGAATTTTGAGTGCTACTGTCAGAAGGAATCCAAGTGGAAAATATTTTGTCTCGATTCTTGCTGAAGCAGAAGTACAAGAATTGCCGAAGACCGATTCCGCTGTCGGTATAGATGTTGGTGTGAAAAACTTTGCTATTCTTTCAACGGGTGAGGTATTCGGTAATCCAAAATGGTCTCGGGTATTAGAAAAGAAACTCGCTCGTATTCATGAACGAATCAAAAATGCAAGAACGGATTACTTGCAAAAACTCTCTACAAGGATCATCAAAAACCACGATGTGATTGGGATAGAAGATTTGCAAGTATCGAATATGTTACAGAATCACAAACTAGCGAAAGCGATTCAAGAAGTATCATGGTCACAATTCAAAGCGATGTTGTTGTATAAGGCATGCTGGTATGGGAAACAAGTGATTGTGGTGTCAAAAACATTCGCTAGTTCCCAAACTTGTTCGCATTGCGACTACAAAAATAAAGATGTGAAAAACCTGAACCTGCGCGAATGGAAGTGTCCTTCTTGTGGTATGTATCATGATAGAGATGTGAATGCAGCGGAGAATCTGAGAAAAGAGGCCTTAAGGCTCCTAACCGTAGGGATTACGGGGATTGCCTACTCATAAAACTGAGGGATACCTTGGTGTTCGTAGGAATCCCCCACTTCAAACAGCTCGTTAGAGTGTTAAGTGGGGGTAGTTCAAAATTATTTCTTGACCTGAAACGCTTTTCATAAATTATAAATAAGGAGTACTTCACGAGATCAGTATGAAAACGATACCTTTTGTTTAATTTGAACTCGTGTATTTAAAGAAAGTGGTGAAGAAATAATGAAATTAATAGCAATTGATTTAGATGGAACTCTTCTTTCGGGGAATAAAATGATTAGTAAAGAGAATGCAGATGCAATTCGAAAATGCCAGGAAGCTGGCCATGTTGTCACAATTTGTACAGGGCGTTCTATCGTTGATATTGAAAGATTGTTGTTAGAAGTTAATTTAGAATGTCCAATTATTGCGGAAAATGGTGCGCTTATATATAAAGATAAAAAAATGATGAAGAGATATCCAATTGAAAATATGCAGGCACTTGAGATTGTAGACTATCTTGAAGAGAATGGCTTATATTATCAGCTTTATACTAATAAAGGTGTATATGTACCAGATTATGGCGTAGAGAGTGTGCGTAATGAGATCGAATATGTGAAGAATTCAAAAGAAAATTTTGATTTGAAAGAGTTAGAAACGATTGCAGCATTGTATCTTGAACATACAGCATTTCATGGTGCAGAAAGTTGTAAACCAATTGTAGAAACTGATATACATGTGCATAAGCTGCTACCATTTTCTTATGACATAGAAAAATTAAAAAAGTTAAAAGCAGCGTTTCTGCATAATACTGATTTAGCAATTACATCTTCATATTGGCATAATTTAGAGATTAATCATCGAGATGCCCAAAAAGGAAATGGATTATATACTTTAGCAGAACACCTGAATATTCCAGTCGAAAATACTGTAGCGATTGGTGATGGGCTAAACGATGTTTCCATGATGGAAAAAGCGAACATATCAATTGCAATGGGGAATGCGGTGGAAGAAATAAAAGCGATGTGTCAATACGAAACCTTATCAAATGAAGAGCACGGTGTTGCACATGCCTTATATAAATATGTAATGTAATATAATATAAAAAGAAAAAAAGAATCCAAATAGATTCTTTTTTTCTTTTTATTAGGGGTAAGGTATTCTATGTGATTCATAGAAGCCTTATTACTTTTATTATATAGAATATATTGGAATAAATGTTTATATTTTTCATGTTAATTGTGAAAATTTTATGAACTTTATATTTTTTGTATTTTTATACTACTAAAGGTGATGTGTATTACTCTCATATCAAAATCATGTATGAGGTGAGTAAATACAAATGGATTAAAAGTTCATTTTTCATGCGAATTCTTTTCTGTTTTTAATTGAAAAATAAAATTTGTTCGAATAATTATTCTACAGCTATATACCTAAAGGCACATTCTTCGTATAATGGAGAAGTATAAATTTTGAATTTGTATTAATTTTACATATTGAGGTGAAAAAGGAATGAATGCGCGGCTAATGGAACTTATTGATGTGAGTACAATAGAAACCATGGCAGAACAGTTTTATAAATTAACTAACATATCACATCAACTTCTTGATGCTGAAAAAGAATGTATATTTTCTTTTGGAATAAATGAGACGAAAATATGTAAACTTCCCAAAATTGAAATCCCCATTTTTTTATACAATCAACATTTAGGATCTTTTGTAGTATGGTCCAACAAAAGCGAAATTTACAATTGTCAAAAATACTTTGAAATGCTTTCAAATCTAATTATTGATGGAGCAACAAAAGTATTTCAAAGTAAAAATACAATGTTGTTTTCTCGAAAAGAGGAGGAACTACATACGATTTTACAAAACATGCCTGTTATGGTTGATGCGCTTGATTATAATGGAGATTTTGTTTTGTGGAATCGGGAGTGTGAAATTGTAACAGGTTATACGGCCGAAGAAATAATCGGAAATCCAAATGCCCTTCAATTATTGTACCCAGATCGTAATTATCGTCACCAAATACAAACGAAATTTTTAACTTGTGGAAAAAATTTCAGGGATTGGGAAATGCACTTAACATGTAAAAATGGTGAAATCAAAACAATTATGTGGTCCAATATATCAGAACAGTTTCCTGTAACAGGGTATAGCTACTGGGCTGTCGGTGTAGATATTACACATTTAAAAGCGATAGAAGAGCAGTTAAAACAACAAACGTCTGAATTGGAATTAATTTTTAAGGCTTTACCAGATTTATGTTTTTTAACAGAAGATGATGGCACAATTATAGATTATAAAGCAGGATCCCCTTCGAAATTTTACGTACCGGCAGAAGCTTTTATGGGAAAAAAGTTTTTCGAAGTATTACCATCTCCAGTAGCACAGCAGTTTCAGGAAGCAATTCATCAAGTGAAGGAAAAAGGAACGAATGTAATTGTTGAGTATCCACTTACAATTAATGGGAGTGTTGATTTCTTTGAAGCTAGATGCTTACCATTATTACATGATAAAATAATGATCATTGTACGTGATATTACAGAGCGGAAAAAGACAGAAGAATTACTAAATAAATCAGACACACTTGCAGCGATCGGTCAATTAGCAGCGGGTGTAGCTCATGAAGTGAGGAATCCATTAACTGTCATTAAAGGGTTTATACAGTTATTCCAAATTAATAAAGAGGATCAAGAAAAATATTTTGATCTTATGCTTTCGGAAATTGAAAGAATAGAAGCAATTCTCCAAGAATTTTTGTCAATTGCTAAAACAGATGAAATGAATACAGAACAAAAAAATATTTATCAAATTTATAAAAATGTCGTATCGTTAATGAATACAAAAGCAATTATGACAAATATTCAAGTCGAATTATATGCAGAATCCAACGATATAAGTATTGAATGCTCAGAAAATCAATTGAAACAAGTATTTATTAATATTTTGCAAAATTCTATCGAAGCTATGCCAAATGGTGGGAAGATTACAATTCACATAAAAGAAATAAACGATGATGGTGTCATTATTCATGTAATTGATGAAGGAATAGGAATACCTGAAGAAAGAATTAAGAGGTTAGGTGAGCCTTTTTATAGTACGAAAGAAAAAGGTACCGGTATTGGATTAATGTTAAGTTATAAAATTATCGAGAGTCATCAAGGAAATATAAGTATTATGAGTGAGGTTGGTGTCGGGACAACAGTAACGATTTACTTGCCGAAAGTTCAAAGTAAAGAATCTTTATCACATTGTGATGATAGATGTATACCGATACGTTCTAGCATTCATTCTTAAATAAATGATTAAATACCCAATGAAAAAAGCTAAATTTTTTTCATTGGGTATTTTTATATTTAATTTAATAAACTTTACCTTTTCTTTACCTTTGTTTTAATTTCTATTAAGTTTTTATCGATATATTAATATTTGTATAAAGTACTGTATAGAAAACGTGCATTACTTTTAATATATAGATTCTATTATTAGTAATACTGTAAGGAGGAGATTATAACAAAGTGAAAAAGCAAGAGAAAAAAAGTGTTAGAGCAATACCGACGCGGTTAAATATTTTATTTCTTTGTGTATTTTTATTATTTTCTGCAATGATTATACAGTTAGGGAAAGTGCAAATTCTCGATGGAGAGACTTATAAAAATGAAGTAGAAAAGAGAGAAAATGCAACTGTGAGTCTTTCCGTCCCACGCGGGAAAATATTTGATCGAGAAGGGAATCCGGTTGTTGATAATAAATCTTTACGAACGATCACGTACACAAAGATGAAAGGTGTAAAATCAGAAGATATATTAAAAACTGCAAGACAACTTGCAGATATAATTGAAATGCCGCAAGAAGATATTGCTAAGTTAACTGAGACAGATAAGAAAGATTTTTGGATGCAATTAAATCCAAAACTGGCTGAAAATCTAGTGTCAAAAAAAGAAATAGATACATTTAGAGAGAAGGATATAAGCGGTAAGAAGCTAGATAAAAAAATAGAAGAGTTAAAAAGAAAACGGGTTACAGATAAAAATCTTCAGGAATTAACAGAGAAAGATATAAAAGTGTTAGCTATTAAAAGTAAGATGACTTCTGGTTATCAAATGGCTCCTCAAATTATTAAAAAAGATGTTAGTGAAAAGGAATTTACTATCATTAGTGAAGGTTTAGCGAATCTCCCAGGTGTAGACGTATCGGTTGATTGGGAGAGGGTGTATGTAAATGATGGATTATTCCGATCTGTTCTTGGAAATGTTTCTAATTCCGATGAAGGATTACCGAGTGAACGATTAGATTACTACTTGGTACGTGATTATAGCCGAAATGATAGGGTTGGGAAAAGTTATATCGAGCAGCAATACGAAGATGTACTACATGGAACAAAAAAAGAAGTAAGAAGCATTGCTGATAAGCAAGGTAATACAATTAGAACAGAAACAGTTTCTGAGGGGAAAAGCGGTAAGAACTTAGCTTTAACAATAGATATGGAGCTGCAGAAAAAAGTAGAAGATAGTATTGAAAAAATATTAAAAGCATATAAAGGTTCAGAATCTATGTTGGACCGTGCTTTCGTTGTAATGATGAATCCGAAAAACGGACAAGTATTATCCATGGCTGGGAAAAGACTTGTAGAAAAAGATGGGAAAACAGAAGTTGAAGACTATGCATTAGGCACAATGACTAGTTCATACGAGCTTGGATCAACAGTGAAAGGTGCGACAGTTTTAACTGGATTTGAAACGAAAGCTATAACACCAGGTACTTATTTTTATGATGCACCTATGAAATTTAAAGGAACTAAGGAAAAAAAGTCTTGGAAAGAGTTCGGAAATATTGATGATTTAAGAGCGTTACAAGTTTCTTCAAACGTTTATATGTTTCATACAGCATTAAAAATTGCAGGTGTGGATTATGTGAAAAATAGCTCATTAAATATTAAACAGGAGTACTTTGATAAAATGAGGTATTATTTTAGGCAATTTGGATTAGGTGTTCCAACAGGCATCGATTTACCAAATGAAACAGCTGGACAAATTGGTAAAAAAGATAACCAACCAGGTTTTTTATTAGACTACTCAATTGGTCAGTATGACACGTATACACCGCTTCAACTTGTACAGTATATTTCAACAATCGCAAACGGTGGATATCGAATGAAGCCGCAAATTGTTCAAGAGGTTAGAGAGCAAACGTCGCAAAAAGATGAAATTGGTAAAGTGGTGCATGCAGTAGAGCCAATTGTTTTAAATAAAATAGATATGAAAGAGGAATATATAAATCAAGTAAAAGAAGGATTTAGAAGGGTATTTCAAGAAGGTGATGGCACTGGGGTAAGGGCGTTCCAAAAAGCACCGTATAAACCAGCAGGTAAAACAGGGACAGCACAGACAGTTTACGGTGGTGAAAGTGATATTGGAAGAAATGAAAAAGGTGAGCGAATAAAATGTTATAATTTAACGTTAGCAGGATATGCGCCATATGATAATCCTGAAGTAGCATTCTCTGTAGTGGTACCGTGGGTTATTAATGATAAATCTGGTATTAACTCTGATATTGGAAAAGAAGTTTTAGATGCTTATTTTGAATTGAAAAACAAGCGTTTAAGTGGAGAAGCGCCAAAAATAGATGATCCTAAAGAGAATTAAAATGTACGAGGCGTCTCTAGCAATCATGTGAACTAGGGGCGTTTTTTCATAGGAATAAATTAAAAACGAGGTATAATAGGTGAAGTAGAAATAGTATATTATCTATTTAATTGAATAAAATGGGTAAAATAATTCTATTAATTATTCACGTTTTATAAAATAAATCATATATTGATAGCATAGGACAAGCTGAAAAGCTTATTCTAACCTCACAGAACACTCCTTATCACTGTTAGGCATCTACTTATGTAGATGCTTTTTTCATGTTAATAACTGACAATTATTTATCAATCTTAAGTAGCAAGCATATTAGGACTATTAGGTGAAGATTGACGGTAATATTTACAGTATGATTAATAAGAGCATTGAAATGTAAGGAGTGAGAAATAAGTGCTAAATATTTTAGTGGTTAATTTTCCAGCAGAAGGACATGTAAACCCTACATTAAGTTTAGTCAAAGCCTTTACTGAACGGGGTGATCACGTACATTATATTACAACAGAACATTTTAGAGGAAGAATTGAAGATTTGGGGGCGACTGTATATACCCATCCGGATTTATTAAAGGAGATTTCTATTGATAATGAAACTTCATCTGGGATGAATTCTTTCTTTCATGTACATGTTCAAACTTCTTTGTATATATTAAAAATTACAAAACAATTATGTGAAAGAATAAATTTTGATTTCGTAATTTATGATATATTTGGTGCTGGAGAGTTAGTAAAGGAGTATTTACAAATTCCAGGCGTAGTTTCTTCTCCTATATTTTTAATTCCTCCAGAATTTTTAGAAACTTTACCTTTTCATCCAAATGCAGAAATACAATTTCAACCTGATGAACTTTCTGAAAAGTTATTATATCAAATAGAACACGAATTTGGAGTAAAGCCCAAAAATAATCTTCAATTTATGCATAATAAGGGTGATATTTCGCTCGTGTACACAAGTCGTTATTTTCAACCTAATAGCGATGCGTTCGGAGAAAATAACATTTTTATTGGGCCAAGTATTTCAAAGCGTAAAACAAATGTAGAGTTTCCACTAGAATTACTTAAAGATAAGAAAGTTATTTATATTTCAATGGGAACACTGCTTGAAGGACTCGAACCATTCTTTAATACTTGCATTGATACTTTTTCAGATTTTGATGGAATAGTTGTAATGGCAATTGGTGATAGAAATGATCGTTCTAAAATTAAGAAAGCGCCAGACAATTTTATTATTGCTTCATACGTACCCCAATCAGAAATATTAAGTGAAGCAGATGTTTTTATTACACATGGCGGCATGAATAGTGTGCACGATGCTATTTATTTTAATGTCCCATTTGTCATAATTCCACATGATAAAGACCAACCAATGATAGCACAAAGATTAACTGAGCTGGAAGCAGCACATAGATTATTGAAAGAGCATGTTAATGTGCAAACTCTAAATGAAGCGGTAATAGACGTTCTTTCAAATGAAAAGTATAAACATGGTATACGAAAACTGAATGATAGTTTTTTAGAATGCGGTGGTTCAAAAGAAGCAATCGAAGTTATTAAAGCTCTTTTAAATAAATAGTTTGGACAATATAAAAGCATAGAGATGCTACCTTTATGCTTTTATATTATTATCCCGCAAACTGCACAGCAGTATTTGCATGTATTAAAGCAGTATCAAAAACAGGTACAGTAAGGTCGTTTTGAGAAATAAGTAAAGGAATTTCAGTACATCCAAGTAATATACCCTCTGCACCATTTTGAATTAATGATTTTGCAATTTGTAATAGCTTTTCTTTTGATGATTCTGAAATAATTCCTTTACTTAATTCATTTAAAATAACATGATGTATAAAATCTCTATCTTCTTTAATTGGGATAATTGTCTCAATGTTATAATTCGCTAGACGAGATTTATAAAAGTCTTGTTCCATCGTTTGTCTCGTTCCTAATAGTCCGATACGTTTTATATTCTGTTCTACCATTTCCTTTGCACTTACATCACCGATGTGAAGGAGCGGTATTGATATTGCCTGTTCTACTTCTTCAGCAAATAAATGTACTGTATTGGAACACATTAATAAACATTCTGCCCCGGAATTTTCAACCTTTTTTGCAACGGTGACCAATTCGTTTTTCACTTCTTCATATTGATGATTTTGTAGTAAGGTAGTTACCTCACCAAAATCCATGCTATATAAAACAAGCTTTGCATTTTGATCGTATTGAGAGAGTGTAAGTGTATTAATATGTTTATAGTATAACGATGTAGATTCCCAACTTAGTCCACCAATTAAACCAATTACTTTCATCATATATACCTCCTGAAACAATTTTGAGTTCATTATTTCATAATTCCGATAAGAATACAATGATTTAAGTGTGACATTTAACAAAAAATAAAAATAATTAGAAAAGTGTTGATATTTATTCTTCTTAGTGCCATAATACGAATTACAAATTAATACTTATCCAGAGAGGTGGAGGGAACGGCCCTATGAAACCTCAGCAACCCCTATGTACATTTATAGGAAGGTGCTAATTCCGCAGAGGACACGATGTGTTTTTTGGAAGATAAGAGGATTCTTGAACGTGAAAGAAAATGACCTCTTATATAAGGGGTCATTTTTTTGTTGTATAGAAAGGGAGTGTCGATGCATAATTCATTTTCAAAATAAATATAGAGTAATAAAAGTTGACTAATACGGGAGGGGAATTGTAATGAACAAATTATCAACAAAGTTAGTAGTAGCAATCGGAATTGGAGCAGCATTATACGGGATATTAGGACTTTGGGGATTTTCTATTGCACCAAATACATTTATTAAACCTGCATTAGCTATTTTAACTGTTTTTGGAGCGTTATTTGGCCCAGTGGCAGGACTGTTAATAGGAGTTATCGGTCATACCGTAACGGATACAATCGCTGGTTGGGGTATTTGGTGGGGATGGGTTATTAGTTCAGGCATTATCGGATTTGCAATGGGACTCATACAAAAAAGAGTTGGCTTTAGTGTGAAAAACGGGACGTATAATAAGGGGCATATTTCTTATTTAGCTATCGCTGGATTACTTGGTATTGTCTTTGCTATTATATTTGCTGGTGCATTCGATATTATTGTGATGGGAGAACCGTTTGACAAAATTGTTATACAAGTATTAGGAGCAACAATTGCGGATGTTATTGTATTTTTAGTACTTGGGTTACCAATTACAATAGGTCTAGCTAAGTCTAATAAGAAACATACACATTTAAAAATTGAAAAGTAGGGATGTTAACATGCAACCAATTATATCTTTTGAACAATTTAGCTTTCAATATGAGCATGCGGCGCAGACTACTGTAAAAGACATTACTTTTCATATATATCCTGGGGAAAAAGTATTAATCGCTGGACGTAGTGGCTCAGGGAAGTCAACGTTAGCTCATTGTATCAATGGGCTAATCCCGTTTTCTTATGGGGGGATTAGCACTGGTAATATTTTAATTGCCGGAAAAGACCCGAGGAAAGGGAGTATTTTTGAACAGAGTAAACAGGTAGGAACAATTTTGCAAGATCAAGATGCTCAATTTATTGGTCTTACAGTAGAAGAAGATGTAGCTTTTTATTTAGAAAATGAATGTGTAAATCAAAACACTATGAAAAAAATTGTTTCAGATTCATTAAAAAAGGTAAAGATGCATTCTTTTCATAAACAAAGTCCACATCAATTATCAGGGGGACAAAAACAAACTGTTTCTCTAGCAGGGTTGTTAACAACGAATGCCGATATATTATTATTTGATGAACCTTTAGCGAATCTAGATCCTGTAAGTAGCTTACATACAATAGAACTTATTAAAGGTATACATAAACAATATAATAAAACAATTGTAATTATTGAACATCGAATAGAAGAAATATTAAATCTAGATTTAGATAAAATCATTTTAATGGATGACGGGGAAATTGTTGCGATAGGCACTCCAGAAGAGATTTTAACGTCAAATATATTACCATCTATCGGCTTAAGAGAACCTATGTACATAGAAGGATTAAAGAGATTACCTTTTGGTGGTAATAATTCAATAATATATCCACTTGAAAATCTTCAAAGAGAAAATGTAAGTAACGCAATAACTGAGTGGATGGAGAAGCAAGTTTTTTGTAAAAGCACTCCTACAAACAAAGAATTATTGAAAGTAGAAAATTTGTCTTTCTCCTATCCTAATAAACAAAAAGTATTAGAAAATGTAAATTTCTCAATAAAAGAAGGGGAAATTGTAGCACTTTTAGGTCATAATGGAGCTGGAAAATCAACACTAGCTCATAGTCTTATAGGCATAAACAAAACAAAAAATGATAGGATTTTATTTGATGGAGTAAATATTAATTCTTGGTCTATTCGTAAACGTGGAGAGATTATATCTTATGTGATGCAAAATCCAAATCATATGATTACGCAACCCACTGTTATAGAAGAGGTTTCATTTTCATTAAAAATAAAAAAGGTTTCAAAGGAAGAAATTAAGCTTAGAGCGGAAGACACATTAAAAATTTGTGGTTTGTATCCATTTCGTAATTGGCCAATTCAGGCATTAAGTTATGGACAAAAAAAGAGAGTAACGATTGCATCTGTACTAACAACAAATCCGAAACTGATCATTTTAGATGAACCGACAGCGGGACAAGATTATTATCATTATAAACAGTTTATGTCGTTTGTTAAAAAACTAGCTGCAAAGGGAATATCTTTTATTTTTATCACACACGATATGAATCTCGCATTAGAATACGCAGATAGAGCAATCGTTTTACATGAAGGGGAAATTATTGCAAATAATACTGCGTCTATCGTATTAGGTCATTCAAAAACGTTACAAAGAGCGAACCTAAGGGAAAGTTCTTTATTCAAGCTAGTTAATTTTAGTGGAATTCCCTATCCTGAAAGGTTTATAGAACTTTATTTTGAGGTTACTAGGAGGGAGGAAGGTGTATAATACATATTTTCATCGTATGGACGGGGCAGTGAAATTGTTGTTATTTATTTTTTGTATGACGCTTACTTTTTTGTTTTTTGATTTTCGCGTATTGCTATTTGTATTTATAATAGGATGTATTGGACTCTTAGTTGCTAAAATTGCATTTCGTAAAACTTTTATTGTTTTTACTGTTATATTTACATTTAGTTTATTAAATTCTGTCATGATCTTATTTATTACACCAACCCATGGATCTGAATTAACCGAATCATATACTTCATTTCTACATATTGGATATGCAACAATTACTTATGAAACATTATTTTATGCAGCTACACTTTCATTAAAGTATTTTACGTTATTACCATTTACACTTATTTTTATTTATACGACTGATCCAAGTGAATTTGTGAGTAGCTTAAGTAAATTTCGAATTCATTATAAGATAACCTATGCAATAAAAATTGCGTTACGTTACATACCTGATATTCAGTCCGAATATAAAGTTATTAAACATGCACAAGAGGCAAGAGGAGTAGCTTTTGAAAAAGGAGAAGCAAGTTTATGGACTCGTATGAAAAACCGTGTCTTAATTTTCTGGCCTTTAATTATTCATTCACTAGAGAGAATCGATACAGTTTCAAATGCAATGGATTTAAGAGGATTTGGAAAGAAGGATAAACGTACGTGGTTTTATACAAATAAAGCAAAAAGAGGGGATTTCATTGCTTTATTTGTAGGTGTTTTTATTTTGATTGTAGCAGTATATTTAAAGTTACATGTATTTCAAAACTTTTGGTATCCATTTTAAAGCACTCTCAAATGAGTGCTTTTACTTATTTTTTTGTAGACATGCTCAAAAAAGGGATATTCACATAATGTATAATACGAACCAGTTAAAATGATCAACTACCTATTAGTTTTCAAACCAAAAGGAGGAGAAATTATGAGTTACGGTGGTTCTTGTGGTTTTGGTGGAGGTTTCGCTTTATTAGTTGTGTTATTTATTTTATTAATTATCGTTGGATGCAGCTGCTGGGGCGGAGGGTACTAATTTCTAATTAGTCTCCACAAATGTAAACTAAAAAAACATAGAAGATACTTATGTATCGAAACAAATAAAAAAGGAGCA